>JAHFPK010000015.1 GCA_023266715.1 Hyphomicrobiales bacterium
TGAGGAGCTGCCTCTTGCTTCGGAAGAATCGGTCGATCCCAAGCGCGACATGCCCAAGGGCATCATCCTCGGCATGACGACGCTACTGATCGCCGCCCTGCTTGTGCTTTGGCTCAATCCGTCGTTGCCGCAGGGTTCCGCCGCGTATGGTCATTCAGGCGAGCCGATCCTCGACGGTTTCCGAGCCATGGTGCCGGCGAGCCTCGCCAGTGTCCTATCGCTCGCGGCGGTGATTGGCCTGTTGGCAAGTTTCCACACCATCATCTTTGCCAAAGGACGGCAGATTTTCTCGCTGTCGCGGGCCGGTTATTTCCCGCCATTTCTGTCACTGACCCACGGGGTTCATAAGACGCCGCATGTCGCAATGTTGTGCGGGTCAGCGGTGGCGCTCGCCATCATGTTCTTCCTGTGGTTCGCCAAAGGCGCAGAACAGAGCGGTGTGATCATCGGAGGGACATTGCTCAATATGGCGGTCTTCGGGGCGATGTTGTCCTATCTCTTGCAGGCCCTGTCGTTCATCCTGTTGCGGATCAAACTGCCAGCCATCGAGCGGCCATTCGTTAACCCGTTTGGCATTGCCGGTGGCGTTGCGACGATTGTCATCGCTGCCGTTACCATACTTTACCAGCTCTTCGATCCGGTTTACCGGCAGGGTGTCCTTTGGGTGGCGGTATGGTTTGCCATCGCCATAATCTATTTCGCGCTTATGGGGCGGCACAAGCTGGTCCTGTCGCCGGAAGAGAAGTTCGCAATGGAACACAAGGCGAAATCCCAACAGGCTTGATTTCACGAATCGATGGCGGAAGGGCGGCTTCGGGCCGCCCTTTTTGTTCCGCTCACGAAAGGCCGTTGGCCCCGACTGGGGCATGGTTCGTCTCGTCATCGGTCCCGGCACCTGCTCCTCTACGCCCAATCCGCGCAGCACGGCATGAAAAAATAATTCCTCCCTTTCACATTGACAGCCAATCAATTTTAGGTCGACACTGCAATTAAAGGGCATGACGGTTTAGGCAAATGCCCATGAACAGAGAGGAAAATATGAGTTTTACATTGACTTGGAAATCGGCCGTGCTTGCTGCAATGGCAGTTGCGGCTCCTATTCTGGCACCATCTTCTGCAGGTGCGGTTGAATCAAACGACCCCATTAAAATCGTGCTTTTCGACTGGACCAGCGCCGTTCTCAACGCAAAAATACTGGGAGGCGTTCTTGAAAAGCTCGGATACACGGTCGAATATCCTACCGGCGACTATCTTTCGAGCCTGACCACCAGTCTCACCAATGGCGACGCGACGATCGGCATTGAATACTGGGACACCACGGCGGGTGAGGCAATGAAGGCCTCCGAAGCGACGGGCCAAACGGAACGGCTCGGCACCTTGGGACCGAAGGCCAAGGAAGAATGGTGGTACCCCCTCTACATGAAGGAAAAATGCCCCGGCTTGCCGAATTGGGAGGCTTTGAAGGATCCGAAATGCGCCGAAGCGTTTTCAACGGCAGAAACGGCGCCAAAGGGCCGCTATCTCGGAGGGCCGGTAACCTGGGAGGGTTTCGATGATGAGCGCGTTGAGGCGCTGGGCCTGCCCTTTACTGTCATTCACGCAGGAACCGATGCTGCGATGTTCGCCGAGCTTGATTCCGCCTATCAGCGCAAGGCACCTGTGATGCTTTGGATTTATTCGCCCCATTGGGCCCCCGCCAAATATGAAGGCGAGTGGGTTCAGTTTCCGGAATATACAGCAGAGTGCTATACCGACCCCAAATGGGGAATTAATCCTGATAAGGCCCATGATTGCGGCAAACCTCATGGCGAAATCTGGAAATTCAGCTGGGCCGGCATGAAGGACAAATGGCCGGTTGCCTATAAGGTTGCCAAAGCCTATCAGATTGACGTCGCCGACCTGAACGAGCTTTCGGGTGAAGTCGATCTTAAGGGCAAAACGATTGAAGAGGTTGCTGCTACCTGGATCACTGCCAACGAAGCGAAATGGAAAGCCTGGGCGCAATAGGCCTGTATCAGAGGCGGATCTCATGAATACGAAAATGCCGGACGCTGAAATTCAGCGTCCGGTCAAGCTGTCTTGCCGCAATCTATGGAAAGTATTTGGCGCCAACGCTGCCGAGTTCATGCGCGCCCATGGCGGCGAGGCCACAACTGCCGAACTGGATGAGGCCTCGCTTGTAGGTGCCGTGCGAAACACCACACTCGAAATTCGCGAAGGTGAAATCTTCATTGTCATGGGCCTTTCGGGTTCAGGTAAGTCAACCCTGGTCCGCTGCCTTTCACGCCTGATCGAGCCCACTACTGGCGAACTGACTTTCAATGGAAAAGATTTGCTGAAAGCCAGCGAGGCCGAACTGATTGACATACGGCGGCACAAAATGGGCATGGTGTTCCAGCACTTTGCACTGTTGCCCCATCTCACGGTTTTGGAGAATGTGGCTTTTCCGCTTTCCATTCAGGGCATTGGCAAAGCCGAGCGCGAGGCGCGCGCCCATAAGATGATTGATCTCGTCAGCCTCAATGGGCGCGAACATCACTTTCCCTCCGAGCTTTCAGGCGGGCAGCAGCAGCGTGTCGGCATTGCGCGATCGCTTGCGGTGGAACCTGAAATCTGGTTCCTCGACGAGCCGTTCTCCGCCCTTGATCCGCTGATCCGCCGGGAGATGCAGACGGAATTGATGCGGCTGCAAAGTGTTCTCAAGAAGACAGTTGTGTTTATTACCCATGACTTCGACGAGGCCATACGCCTCGCTGACCGTATCGCCATCATGAAGGATGGCGAAATTATCCAGATCGGAACTCCTGAGGATCTCGTCAGCAATCCGGCTACGGACTATGTCGCTGAATTTACCGCCGATGTGAACCGCGCCAAAGTGTTGTCGGCGCGCACTCTTATGGGCGCGCCGACAAACAAGTCCAACGGGCTCGAAAAGGTCGCCGCAAAGGCCAAGATCGCAAGTTTTGCGGCGGCAATCGTCGATTCATCCAAGCCCTTTGCTGTGATCGGCGACGATGGCGAGGTGATGGGTGAAATTTCACCGGGAACCGTAATCGACCTGCTTTCCGGAAAGGAGCGGGGGGCGGGCCGATGAGCGATATTGCGCTATCAACCGGCAGGGTCCACGGCGCAAACCGGACAGGTCAACTTGTTGTCGCGGGAATGATTGCAATAACCGCGGTTATTCTGCTGTTTCCTGATGCCCTCTCCGCACTGGCTAAATATCCCGATGGCTTGGTCGTACCGTTCAAAGACTGGGTCGGCGCCTTCATGGCGTGGCTCAAGGCAAATTTTACCTGGTTGACCCGTTCGCTCGCTGCCGCAATTGACGTGCCTCTGCGGTTCGCCTTCAGCCTGCTTGCCAAGGGATTCAAGTTTGGGAATGGCGAAACGGCTTGGACTCTCCCACGCCTTTCGTGGCTTGGCGTGACCGCTGTCATGGTTTGGCTCGGTTTCAATTTTGGCGGCCTTCGTCTGGCAGTCCTCTGCGGTCTTGGATTTCTCGCACTTGTCTTTTTCAATGTATGGGACAATTCGATGCTCACCCTGGCGCTCATCGCTATTTGCGTGCCCTTCTGCATCGTAACCGGACTATTCCTCGGCATCTGGGGGCATCTCTCCCCGCGCGCCAATCGGTGGTTCATCGCACCGTCACTTGATCTCATGCAGACCATGCCGACCTTTGCCTATCTCATTCCAATGCTGCTGTTGTTCGGCGCCAGCCCGGTTTCGGCCTTGCTTGCGACGGGGCTTTTCGCCACGCCGCCAATGGTGCGGGCAACGATATTGGGCCTCAACAAAGTGCCCCAGGAGATCAAGGATTTCGCCGATATGGCGGGCTGCACAAAATCACAGAAACTTTGGCGGGTATTGGTGCCATCCGCAAAGCCCTCGCTCATGATCGGTGTCAACCAGGTGATTATGCTGGCGCTCAACATGGTCATCATCTCGTCAATGATCGGCGCCGGCGGCCTCGGCTATGACGTGCTGCTTGCGCTCCGGGCCTTGAAGATAGGCCAGGCCATGGAGGCGGGTCTTGCCATCGTTATAATGGCAGTGGTGCTTGACAGACTAAGCCAGGCCATGGCGCACAAGCGGCCGGAAGCTGTCATTGCCGCGGGGTTCTGGGGACGGCACAGCAACACCGTTCTGGCCATTGGCATGCTTCTTGGCAGCACAGTTCTCAGTATTGCTTTCCCGGCGATGAACAAGCTGCCCGATTCCCTCACATTCACAACGGCTCCTTATTGGAAAGCTGGCGTCGACTGGATCACCATCAATTTCTTCGACACCATCGAAACAATGCGGGTTTTTGTTCTGCTCAATTTTCTCAATCCGCTGCGGGCGAGCTTCGAGGCCTTGCCGTGGTTTGGCATCTTGCTGGTCCTGACAGCAGTGGGTTGGCGTCTCGGAGGATGGGGGCTGGCCCTGGTCATCGCTGTCCTCACCGGTTTTTGTGCAACGACCGGATTATGGGTTCCGGCAATGCAGACGCTTTATCTCTGCGGCGTTTCAGCCCTTGTGGCCTCGGCCCTCGGCATCCCGATAGGCCTCTGGTGTTCACGCAGCGACCGGGTTTCAGCCATCGTCACGCCGATCATCGATACGCTGCAGACGATTCCATCATTCTGTTTCATCATTCCGGTCGTCATGCTTTTCCGCGTGGGTGATGTGACGGCAATGATCGCGACCGTCGCGTTCTCAATTGTGCCGGCTGTGCGCTACACCAATCATGGGATCAGGCAGGTGCCTCACCAACTGATTGAAGCAGGCATCGTATCCGGTTGCACCAAGTGGCAGTTGTTCCGCCGTGTGCAGCTTCCCGTCGCCATGCCTGAGATTATGCTTGGCATCAATCAGACAATTCTCCTGTCCCTCAGCATGATCATCATATGCGCCATGGTTGGCACCCGTGATTTGGGCCAGGAAGTGTTCAAGGCGCTTTCCAAGGCCGATGCCGGACGGGGCATTGTGGCGGGCCTCGTCATCGCTTTCATTGGAATCATTGCGGACCGCCTTATTACCGCCTGGGTAAATCGCATGCGTGAGAGGCGCGGAACGGCTTAATGGCATCAAACAAATGATCTCCTTGGCCTGATAAGGCGGCCCCCGTGCCGCCCTTTTTATTTTGTGTTAGTGAATGTGGATGGAGCAAAGATTCGATGTTGCCGTGATCGGCGGCGGCGTGGTGGGGCTTGCCATCCTCCGCCGCTTTGCCATTGCCGGTTTGAAATGCGTTTTGCTGGAACGCGGAAGCGATATTCTGTCCGGCGCCTCCAAGGGCAACAGCGCGCTTCTCCATACGGGCTTTGATGCTCCGCCCAAAAGCCTTGAGCTCCGCTGCATGAAGGCAGGCTATGCGGAATATCTCCGTATTCGCCAGAAGCTCAATCTTCCTTTGATTGAGAGTACGGCCATTGTCGTGGCGTGGAATGATGCCGAACTCGCCGCCTTGCCGGGGATTGTCGAGAGAGCTCATAAAAATGGCGTCAAGGATGTGCGGGCTATCTCACAAACTGAATTGCGCCTGAAGGAGCCAAAATTGGCGAACATCGCCATGGGCGGCGTTTTTGTGCCCGGCGAACATATCATCGATGCCTGGTCTGCGCCCCTGGCCTACGCCCATCAGGCCTTGGCCCATGGTGCCGTCATTTTGCGAAACGCCGAAGTCACCGACGGGGAATTTGCCCATCATGCCTGGATACTGACCAGCAAGCAGGGAAAGATCACCGCTTCCGTCGTCGTCAATGCCGCTGGCAATTTTGGCGATCTGGTTGAATTGATGGCGCGCCTTCCGCCCTTCACCATCAAGCCCCGCAAGGGCCAGTTCGTTGTTTTTGACAAGCCTGCCTACAAACTTCTTCGCGCCATTATCCTGCCCGTGCCCACGGCGCGCACCAAGGGTGTTGTGCTCTTTCGCACCGCCTTTGGAAACCTTGCCATTGGCCCTACGGCGGAAGACCAGGACGAACGTGAGATTGCGTCCTGCGACCAGGATACTTTGCGATGGTTGAGATTCCGCGCCATTGCATTGGTTCCAGCCCTCGCCGGCATTGATGTCAGCGCCATCTATGCGGGCCTTCGCCCGGCGAGCGAGCACAAGGATTATGTTATCGAAGCCTTGAAGGAAAAGAGCTGGATTACCGTTGGCGGCATTCGTTCAACGGGCCTCACCGCATCTCTCGGCATCGCCGACTACGTGAGCCAGCTCTACGACAAGAATTTTGGCAGTCTCCCTAAAAAGTCTTCTGAACAATTCTGGACTCCCGTTCCAAACCTGAGTGAAGGCCGCATCAGGCCCTATATGAAAGGCGGGGAAATTGTCTGCCATTGCGAGCATGTGACGCGCGGCGAAATTGAAACCGCACTCGAAGGCCCGCTGCCCGCTGGCGATATGGGAGGTTTGAAGCGCCGCACCCGCGCCATGATGGGCCGCTGCCAAGGCTTCTATTGTTCCGCCCATATCGCTGAAATCACCAGGGGGCGCTTCGATGGAAAGCCATGATGTGATTATAGTGGGCGGTGGCCCCACAGGGCTCGGCGCAGCACGCCGTCTCGCTGATCTCGATGTTCGCGACGTGGTGGTTCTTGAGCGCGAGCCCGAAGCGGGCGGCATTCCGCGTCATTGCGGACATCTAGGCTTCGGCTGGCAAAGCCACCTGCGCATATGGACCGGCCCGCGCTTTGCTGCTGAGTTAAGAAAATCCACCAGTGGTCTCGACATCAGAACCGCAACGGCAGTGCTTGAACTTCACAAGGATGGCCAGCTCCGCATTCAACGCAATTCGGGCCTGGGCGAGATGAAAGCAAGACATGTTCTCATTGCTACAGGCACCCGCGAAACGCCGCGCGCCGCGCGCCTTGTCGGCGGCTCACGTCCACAGGGTGTCATGAATACCGGCGCCTTGCAGCAGCATGTTTATGTTAATAACAACAAGCCTTTTGACCGACCGGTGATCATTGGCAGCGAACTTGTCTCGTTCTCGGCACTGCTGACATGTCGGCATCTGGGCATCAGGCCCGTCGCCATGCTGGAAGAGAACCCTCAGATTTCAGCCCCAAGACCTGGCGATCTAATTGCCAGATTTGTCTTCGGCGTTCCGGTTCGTACTTCCACCAAACTCATTGCTATCGAAGGCAGCAAGAATGTTGAGGCCGTCGAAATTGAGCGCCGTGGCAAGCGTGAGCGAATCATTTGCGATGGTGTCATTTTCACTGGGCTTTTTAGGCCCGAAACGGCATTAATTCCATCCGGATTACCTTCTAAAAAATTTTCAAGCGCCGGAAATGTTACAGGCCCGCTCAAGACTTCGGGCGAGTGCTGGCAACAGGGAATCTTGGCAGCCGAAGACATTGTGAAGAGGCTGGCATGAAAGTTGTCGCCATTGACCAGGGAACGACTGGGACCAAATCATTCATTCTCGATGAAACAGGCCATTTTGAATCCAAAGCTTCACTTGAACACCGACAAATTTATCCGCAGGCGGGTTGGGTTGAGCATGACCCGGAGGAATTGCTGCGCAATGTCAGGGCCTGCCTTGAAGCCGCAGGTGAAGTCGGTGCCATAGGTATCGATAATCAGGGCGAAACGGTTGTTGCGTGGGATGTGAAAACAGGCAAGCCGGTTTACAATGCCATCGTCTGGCAAGATGACCGGACGCAAGGAGTGACAGAAAAGCTGAAGGCGGATGGTGCGGAAGAATTGACGAAGGCCCGTGCGGGCCTGCCGCTTGATCCCTATTTTTCCGCAAGCAAGTTGCGCTGGATCATTGACAATGTTGACGAAGCCAAGGCCCTTCTCAAGCAAGGCCGCTTGCGTCTGGGAACCAGCGATGCGTTCTTCCATGATCGCCTGACCGGAACTTTTGCAACCGATGTCACAACCGCCTCGCGCACCAGTCTCATGTCACTGGAAACTTGCAAGTGGACTCTGAACTTTGCAAACTTTTTGGCGTGCCCATGGAGTGTCTGCCCGAAATCAGATCAACTGCAGGCGATTTTGGACAGACCGGAAACACACCGGTGACTGCCAGTCTGGTTGATCAGCAGGCCGCCCTCTTTGGCCATGGCTGCCCCACGAAGATTACGTTTGGAACTGGTGCCTTTGCGCTAACGGTTACAGGAGACATCTGCGTCGATGGGTCGAAATTTGGAATCCTTCCAACCGTGGCGTGGAAAATAAAAAATGAACCGCTGCATCGCGCCGTTGAAGGCGGTGTCTACAATGCCGGTTCGGCTGTGAACTGGGCGAGGGGGCTTGGACTGTTCAAAGAATTTTCGGACATTGCAAGTTTTGAGATGCCCTCAGCGCTGTCGCGCAATCTTGTTTTTGTTCCGGCATTATCTGGCTTGGCATGTCCCCATTGGGATCGCGGTGCGTGCGGCCTGTGGATCGGCATGGGGCTGGACACGACCGCAAAAGACCTCACGCAGGCTGTGCTTGAAGGAATTGCCATGCGGGCTTCCGAAGTGATTGCGGCCATGGGCGAACTCACGTCACTCGGAAATTTGATTTCGATTGATGGCGGCCTTACAAAGAATCTCTACTTCAACCGGTTTCTCGCCAACGCGCTGGGAAAGACTGTAATCGTTCAGGAATCGCCCGAGCTCACGGGCCTCGGCACGGCCCGCATGGCGATGCGCGGGGCTGGCGTAAAAACATTGCCGCCGCTCTCCGCACTGCGCGCTGAAATCATTCCGGACGCACCGCTGAGTCAGGAATTGAGGCAACGCTTTAGTGATGCGGTGAGCCGCGCCAAGAACTGGAAATGACTAGGCCGCCAATATCTTGCCAGCGACAGAGGCAAGGGCACCATTGGCCATCACCAATCCTTCTGCACCATCAAGAGCGCCCGGTTTGAGCTCAAGGCCCAGAAAGCGATCGCGCTCGACCGGACCCGGCAAGTGCAAATCCGAAACAAAGCCGCGGCTAAAGCCAAAGCGGCTGTAATAGGGTTCATCACCCACCAGCAACACGGAAGCATGACCCAGGACCTTCGCCATGTTGAGGGCATGGGTCATCAATTCCTTGCCGATGCCGCGCCCCTGATAACGCCCATCCACGGCAAGGGGCCCGAGCAAAAGCGATGGTCCGGCAGAACCCGCAATCACATTCCACATCCGCAACGTGCCAACCACCCGGCCAGATTTGCTGAGCGCCGTGAAAGCCAAGCCTTCGGCGGGAAGACGGCCATCACGAAGCCGTTGCGATGTCTTGCGATTGCGGCCCCGTCCAATTGCCCGATCGAGAAGGGCTTCCCGTATTGTAACGTCGGCCAGAATTTCAGCGCGAATGGTGACCATGACAGCCTCCAATAAATTGATCAGGGGTGAAATGTGTTAGATGATGAAGGCTCGTAGCGGCGTGAAGCCATTGAAAGCCACCGACGCATAGGTCGTCGTGTAGGCTCCCGTCGCTTCAATCAGCACTTCGTCGCCAACGCTTAAGGTGACCGGCAAGTCATAGGGCGTCTTTTCATAAAGCACGTCCGCTGAATCGCAGGTCGGCCCGGCAATCACGCAAGGCGCCTTGGCATCGTTATCGCGCCCCGTAGTGATGGGATAACGGATGGCTTCATCCATGGTTTCTGCCAAGCCGCCGAACTTGCCGATGTCGAGATAAACCCAGCGCTGGTTGTCGTTGGCATGCTTCTTTGAAATCAGCACAACTTCGGTCTTGATCACGCCCGCATTGCCCACCATGCCGCGTCCGGGCTCGATGATGGTTTCAGGAATGGCATTGCCAAAATGCTTGGCAAGGCCCTCGTGAATGGCGTTGGCATAGGTGCCGGTGCTGGGAACAGACTTCAGATACTTGGCGGGAAATCCACCGCCCAGATTGACCATGGAAAGCGTAATGCCACGACCCGCAAGGGTATCGAAAATAGCTTTGGCCTCAGCCAATGCGGTGTCCCAGGCACCAAGCCTGGTCTGTTGCGAACCCACATGGAATGAAATGCCATAGGCCGCAAGGCCAAGGCCATGGGCATGCAGCAATACTTCGGTTGCCATATCGGGATCGCAGCCAAATTTGCGGCTCAGCGGCCACTCGGCCCCGGCGCCATCAGTGAGGATGCGGCAGAACACCCGGGCCCCCGGTGCGGCGCGGGCAACCTTTTCAACTTCTTCAACGCAATCCACCGCAAACATCGAGATGCCATAGTGGTGGGCGCGGGCAATATCGCGCTCTTTCTTGATGGTATTGCCGAAGGAAATTCGGTCAGGTGTTGCACCTGCAGCAAGCGCCATTTCAATTTCGGCAACGCTTGCCGTATCAAAACAGGAGCCGAGACCGGCCAGAAGTTTCAAAACTTCCGGCGCCGGGTTGGCCTTCACTGCATAAAAAATACGCGTGTCCGGCATGGCCCGCGTAAAAGCTTTGTAATTGTCAGCAATGACTTCAAGGTCGACGACGAGGCAAGGGCCCTCTGGTCGTCGGTCACGAAGGAAGTCCAAAATGCGAGCAGTTGCGGCCATGTGCATATCTCCCAAAAAATAGTTGAGACATCAGAGCGCTTTGAAAACCCACGCGATGGAGACGTGGAGTTGACTAACCGCCTACTGACTTTTCGCCTTGGCTTGATTGGGAAACCCAATCGCACTGCGGGCAATGATAGTGGTGCCTCTCAGTAACATCAGCCTTTGGAGGGCCAACCGAGACCAAAAAGCCCGCACCGTCGTTGCTTTGGGGATATCCTTGAGGCACGTGCGACTCTGGGCAAGCGCCATATGATGGATTCGTGTGTCGCAATCAAGAAAAAATTTGGGCCGAAAGGAACTTTTTTATTAACATCCGTTAATCTTTTGACTCTGTGAAAGTCTGCCAGCCCGCGAGTATTCGCGTTCCCGTCGTCACCAGGCAAAGAACCGCATAAAAATAAGCCAGTGAAGCAAAGTACTCTGGCCACAGGCACATGGCCAGAAAACAGGCAATCGTCTCGGTCCCCTCCGCCAATCCGCCGAGATAGTAGAATGACTTCGTAGGATATTCCGTACTCTTCAGGCCGCGCTTCTCCGCAATAATGGCATAGGCCAGAAAGCTTGAGCCCGTGCCAACGAAGGCGGCAAGCAGTGTTGCCGCAGCAAGGGCATTGGCGTCCGGGTCCGCAACGCCAAATGCCAGCGGGGTGATTCCATAGAAAACAAAGTCCAGGCCTATGTCGAGAAAAGCGCCGCGATCCGTGGCAACGCCGGCCCGCGCCACGGCTCCATCGAGGCCATCAAGGGCCCGGCTGGCAAGCAACGGCAAAATGGCAAAGTGGTAAAACCCGAGAGCGATGCAGAGGGCCGCAAACAGGCCAAGGCCAAAGCCCGTAAACGTAACCTGATCAGCGGAATAGCCCTGGCTCTTGATCGTAAGCGCTGCCCGGTCAATCACCGGCTTCATCAGTTTCATGGCGTAGCGATCAAGCACGTATCAGGTCCCCCTTATTGCTGATGCGAAAAATGCGCCCGCCCAACGGCGCATCCTCGCGGTCATGAGTGACAAGCAGGGTTGGAATATTGCGTTCGCGCAAATGGGCAAAAACATAGTTCCGTATGGATTGCCGAAGCTCTGCATCAAGCTTGGAAAAAGGTTCATCCAGCAGCATGGCCTGGGGCTTTGCCATGAGGGCGCGGAAAAGCGCAACGCGCGCTTTTTGCCCGTTTGAAAGCGTATGTGGGGCGCGGTTCTCAAGTCCCTCAAGTTGAGCCCGCGACAGTGCATCGTTTACAAGGTCTCGCCGCTCCGCCGAGCCACCTCGCGCGATGCCAAACAGAAGATTTTCTCCAACTGTGAGGTGGGGGAACAACAGGTCGTCCTGGAATAATCGGCCAATCTCCCGCCGTTCAGGAGCCATGCGTACCAGATCAACTCCATTCAGCATGACGCGCCCAGTGGCGCGCATGGGAGCCGTGAGATCGCCCGCGATATAGGCCAGAATCGATGATTTTCCACAGCCGCTTGGACCCATCAGAGTAACAATTTCGCCAGCTTCAATTGAAATCGTAAAGCGCTTGAGAAGCAGCACATCTCCAATTGTGAGACTGATATTTTCAAGAAGCAGGGTCATAGGGTTTTCCGGCCAAACCGCGCTGCCGCAATAAAGGCAAGTGCCGGCACAACCGCAAGCATGAGGGCGAAAACCGCCAGCAAAGGGCGATTGCCGCCGCTTGATAGCGTTACCGCTTCGATAGGGAGCGTTGACATGCGCCCCGCGGCAATGAGTTGGGTTGGAACATATTGTGCAACGCTGACACCAATGCCAACTGCAGCAGCGGCAGCCATAGCCGGTTTCATCATGGCCAGTTTGACACTAGACCAAAACCGGTAGGGATCCGTGTTGAGGCCAAGCGACACGGAGCGATAGCGTGGATCGAAGGCCCGGTACGGCCCCTTCAGCACAATGAACACATAGGCGAATACCGGCGTCAGGTGAGCAAGGAAAACCCCAACCCAGGTGCCATTCAAGCCGAGATGCAGAAATGCCAGATACTGCCCATCGGCAATGACGAGTGTTGGAAGTGCCAGCGCCGTGATAGCGCATACCAGCAAAGCCGTGTCCAGTTTTTCAGGTACCGTCTCCAGCCAAATGATGGCGAGAGCCAAGGCGGCCAGCGTCGAGGCACAGGCCAATGACAGGCTATTCAAGAGAGGTGCCGGCGAAGTAAAAAAAAGCCCCCATGCCGTCCAGCGCGATTCTGTGGGAAAAAGATCGGGATATGGCCACAGGGTGCCAACTGACATGACACACAGGATGATAAAAACCATCGCATAGGCCGCGCAGAATAAGAACAAGAACACACCTGAAGTAATTCTTGGTGTCCGCCGGCGAGAGGGTCCACGCGTGAGAAAATTCCAGATGGAGGGAAGAATTGCTTTTTGCAGTGCCAAGAAAACAAGGGCAAGCCACGTAAGTATAGCCGTCAAGAAGAGGGAACCAGCGGTTCCGCGGGCGTTGATGACAGAGTCAGCATTGTTGAGATCAGACCAAATGATAACAGCGAGGGGAGGCGGTTGTGTCGGACCGATCGCCAATGCCACGTCAACAACCGAAGCGCCATAGAACCAGACAATAAGCAGCGGCCATTTCAGGCGTGGTAGAATTTGCGGAATAAACACCCGCAGCCATATGGAACCGCTGCCATGACCCAGACTTTGTGACACACGAAATTGGCCCCGCAGCATTTGGGAAATATCAGGCCTGGCGAGAAGCGCGCCAATCAGCCAAATCAGGAATGGCACTTCTTTCAGAACAAGCACCGCAACCAGCGACAGGCCATAGGGATCCTGCGTCGTTATCCACTGTGGCGGCTCCGTCCAGCCCGAAAAATTTCCAAGCATACGCGCAATGAGGCCGCTCGGCATGATCAGGAATCCAAACCCGATGGCAAAGGCAAGGTGTGGCAATGACAGAAAGCCGCCCATGAGGCCCGAACTGCCGGACCATAATTTGCTGCCGTAGAGTCCAGCTACAATCCAGAAGGCCAGCAGCGCTGAAATGATAAGGCTCAGTGTGCCCGTCGCAATTGAAAGTATAAGGGCTGGCCAGAGTTGTGGATGGTCAAAGAGCGCGCTCCATGCGGCTCCATCGCGTGCACCGTAAATTACGGCAACGAGGCCAGCGGCAAGCGGGCACAACCATACGATGCCGAGTGGTAGAAATCCGCCAAAACTGTTTAGCCATTGTTTCATGTGCCGTAGGATTCGAGCCAGGCCTTTTCAATAAGCGGGACCCAGCTGCCGTGGGGCTCAGGAAGTGCCGGGGCAGGTTCCTTCACGCTTCCGGTGACATCAGCAGTTTCAAAAAACTTGACCTCTTCGTCCGAAAGTTTGTTGAGCGCAAGCACTGTGGGATCGCCCCAAATCTTAAGATCGGCCTTGCGGCCCTGCGCTTCCGGTGACAGCAGGAAGTTTGCCACGACCTGTGCTGCGGCCGTTGCTCCTGAGTTGACCGGAATGGCCACGAAATGGGTATTGCCAATGGTTCCAGCCCTATGTTGCCAAGCCACGGTGCTGCGAGGCAATTCCCCCGAAGCAACAAGATTGGCAGGTTCGTTTGGATTGAAAGTGAGTGCCATAAGCAATTCGCCATCTGCCAGCATTTGTTTGAGTTGCGCCTGGCTCTGCGGAAATTGTTTGCCTTCGCGCCATAAATGCGGATGCAGGCGGTCTAGCAAATCGAACAACGGAGCAGTCAATCGGGCAAATTCCTCTCTCTCGGCCGGCAGGGGAAGAAAGCTTCGATCTGTAATTGATTCAATGAGCGCTTGTTTCACAAAGGTCGTGCCGTGGAAATCAGGAGGTGCCGGATAGGTTACACGACCCGGGTTGGCTTTTGCAAATTCAACAAGCTCGTCCATGCTTTTGGGCGGCGAAGAGATTTTGGCACCATCACCAAAAAAGGTTAGTTGCGCCATGCCCCACGGGCTTTCCAGGCCATCGGTCGCTTCGGCAAAATCAACAAGGGTTGTGGGCTTGCCTTCGGTATCAACATACTTGAAGTTGGGCAGTTCGCCGGCGAAGGGGCCGAACAATAATTTCTCTGCCTTCATCGCGCGGAAATTTTCGCCATTGATCCAGACCAGGTCTGCCGAGCCCTCAGTCTTGCCGGCTTTCACCTCGTCATGCACACGCCGGACCACCTCGGCCGTGTCGGCAATTTTCACATGCTCAAGAATGATTCCAAATCGCACCTTGAGCAGCTCCGCGGCCCAAGAAATATATGCGTTAATCGGCTCGGAACCAGCCCAGGCATTGAAATAAACCGTCTGGCCACGCGCTTCAGCTTCAAGCGCGGCCCAATCCCCAGCGAAACCCGTTCTTGAAATAAGGGGCAGAAATGTTGCGCCAAGTGCGGCTTTAAGAAAATCACGCCTTAAAAACTTCATTTCGGCTCCCTTGGTTGCCGCTACGTCATAGGGAGTTCCACAGCGAAAAGAAATATATCCCGCTTTTTTCTGATCAGAAATTTGTGATCAGCCACCTATTCAGGATTCTTGGACACCCACATCTTCGCCGGTTTACCACGCTCAAGTACGTAAAAATTGTCGCTATCCATGCTTTGCCAGTCGCCGCTGGCGCCGTCTGGCCAGACGACGCGTATTTCGGCTTGCGTTGTATCGCCTAGTCCAAAATGCCACCAACCGTTCTGGCCGCTGGCGCACCCGCCACCTACGAAGATTTCGCGGCGCATCACCGTTGATCCACGTTTCACCTCAAGCCAAGCGCCAATAGCGTCGCGGTTTGGGCCGGGTTGCTGCAATTTAACCTCGATCCAGCGGCCTGCGTTGGTGCTGGTGGTGTTGCGCCACAGTTGTGCTTTTTCCCAACGGTTCACAACCACCAGATCCAGCAAGCCGTCCATGTTGAAATCCGCTAAAGCAGCGCCCCGCGAAGTCGCCACGCTGGCAACTCCCGCCGCCGCGCCCGCTTCCTGGAACTTGCCGTCGCTGGTTTGCAGCAACAGGTTGTTGGGATCCTTCATTGCAAAGTCCGGCATTTTCGCGACGTTGCCTTTGGCGACGAACAAATCCACCAGACCGTCATTGTTGACGTCGTCAAACTGTGCATGCCAGGCCGTGCTGGGGCGCAAGTCGCTGCCCGTGTAAGGGCGCTGAGCAGTGACACCTTTGGGCCAAGCGACGTCGTTGTAGGCTGGCTGCGGGTGACCGTCTTGCGGAATGCTCGCGAGGGTTTGCAGTTTGTTGTCTGCCATGCTGGTCAGGAAATACTCCGGATAACCATCAAAGTTGAGATCATAACTGGCGACGCCCATTCCCCAAATGCGCAACGCTTTCCAGCCTTCCGCCTCGGTATACAAGGCGGGAGCTTTGTTTGGTTCAACGTGCCAGAGTTGTTCTTGGCCGCCTTCGTAATATTCACGGTCGTTGGAGACGCGCAAGCTTGGCGTGCCGGACTTGTTCCAATCAGTGAATAGCATTGAAAGTGCGCAAAAGCTCGGTTTGAGCGCCATAGGTGCTTTGAACTTTGATAGTGTCTTGCCATCAACCACGCTGGGCCGGTGCAGCCAGTTGTCAGTGCAGGAGCCCCACGGAGATGTATCTTCGCGGCGGTCGATGTAATTGCCAACCGCAATGGTGGGCCAGGCAGCGCCTCGCTCCCAGGTGGCCGCAAAGGCCGTTGACCAGGCATCGCCGCCGTCAAAGTCCCAGATTTCATTGGCACGCTCAAATCGGCAGTTGCCCAGCCCACGCATCACGATATTTTCACCGACGCGCAACAGCACGACATCGGTAACGCCGTCGCTGTCCACGTCTACGGGATAGGCGCCAGTCACCTTGTCCAACTCAAGCCCGCTGGTTTGCGTCTCAAATTGCAATGCGCCACCGCGTGCGCTGGAGTTGCGGTAGAACTTGGAATTCGAGGTGCCTCCAGCCAGGAGCATGTCAGCAAAACCATCAGCATTGCAGTCAAAGGTGGCAACTCCGCCACCAACCATGTATTCCCATTCACCAGCGTAGATGCTGTCGATGCCGGCACTGATCGTTTCCTCGACGAAACTGGGGATAGTGACAGTGTTTTCGGCAGCAACAGATTGGACAAAACCGGAGACACTTAATGCGCTCAAGGCAAGGCTTAAAGATATCAAACGCATGGCCTATCTCCTGGTCCGCAAGGCGTTTGTGAATGCACCGATGCAGCGCCCCTGTTCCAAACCACGTTCAATCGCAGCGCGAAAATGAATGCCGCCATATAATCTTGAAATGCCTGCTTCGTTGGCGGCCGCCCAGAAACTCGGGAAGGCGCGTGGTTTCAGGCCATCACCCTCGCGTGTGGCGTCTTCGAAGGCGAAGTTTTCGCCGAACAACTTGGTCAGCACTTCCGCCGCCGCGCCAGATTGGGTGCTGTGGCCACTGGGGTATTCGGGAAATGGCGGCGTGATCAACAGGGGTTCCCACTTCGGGTCCATTGTGCGGCGGATATAGGTCACGGGCCTCACCAGGTCGTATTGAAACTTGGCGTCCCAACACCCGATAAACGCATCGGCCTCCGCCACGCCAAGACGCGCCAGGACGTCGACGCTTTTATCCAGCCCAACATTATCGCGCTCGAGAATTTGCAGAGCAATCGAAACCCAATGGCCCGGCGGAGTTGGCGATAGCATCGGGTCGTCCGACCAGAACCGGGCAATGGCACGTTGTTCCGGGGTCATATCCCTCTTTGTCTGAAACACCTCGAGTGCTTGCCTGTAAAATTCCGAAGTCTTGTCTTCGCTGTATGCGGGCGGAGCAGAAAGCGCACAGGCCGCGCCATTTGGCATTGCGAATGTGCGGTTCTTGCCCCACTCCGGCAGGAGTGGTTTTTGCTGCTGCACGATCAAGCTTGTAGGCGCCCAGTGGGCGGCCCCCGGTGTCAGCTGGTACTGCATTGGAAAGCCCATGTTTTCAATGACAGCCCCGCCATCGTCGGCCGACCACGCCAAAACATGGGCGGCGGCGACGCGACCATACGTTTCGCTGCGGATCACCACATCAGCGGGCAGATTCGCCGAAACCTCCGCGCGCAATTTTGACTCGAGCTTTGCCATGGCGCGTTGCCCAGTTGGGCCGGTATTCTCAAAAAAATTCTGCGCCGAAAAAGCCATGGCAGCCTGAACTACAACGGCTTCGTCGTAGGTCTTGCCTGCTTCACGTTGTGGCACGGCCTGCAATCCGTTCAATTGCCCCGCCAGGGATTGCAATTCGCCCGAACCGGCAGCCACCGCTTCAAATGCGGTCACGCCGAGGTAGGCCAGCGAGCGGCTGGCCACCGGCGGCGAATAGGTTGGTGTGTGTCGCACCAATTCGAGGCTTAATTTGTACCAGGTGCGCAACACCTCTTGGGGCTGCGTGGTGCTTGCCTGTGCTGCCGTTACGCCCAGCGCACCGAAAGACGCCAGCACGACTAACATTGCCATTGCAGCCATCTTACGAATCGCGTTCATGCAATTTTCCTTCCAGAAAATTCAACTACTGTTCCTTTTTGACCCGTCGCATAGACATCCCGATCGAGATGGCGAAGTGTTTCCACCAGGGTTCCTGTTGCAATCATGTCTTTGCCAAAGGGCACAACTTCGAACTCGACATTTTTACGCAAATCGTGAACCAGCCCGCGCCGTAGCGCCTCGCCAACGCTATCCTTCAACAAATCATAGGCGCGTGTTCCGGGGCCGGCTAAAACAACCCTTTGTGGATTTATGAGGGCGATGAGGCGCGCGATACCAAAACCTAGCACCTCTCCTGCCCGGTTAAAAGCATTGGTGGCAACCGTATCGCCTGCTTCTGCAGCCAACTCCAGTTTCCGCATGTCGTCGTCACGAACGGCCGCATGGACATCAAAATCGGTT
This sequence comes from Hyphomicrobiales bacterium, assembly GCA_023266715.1. Lineage (GTDB taxonomy): Bacteria > Pseudomonadota > Alphaproteobacteria > Rhizobiales > Aestuariivirgaceae > Aestuariivirga. The sequence goes on from JAHFPK010000015.1 coordinate 18,330, forward strand.
CCTCGCCTGTCATTGGCCATGCGCATGATGCCATAATCCGCACTAAAGGCCTCAAGGCACCCATGTCGCCCGCAGCGGCAAAGCGGGCCATCGGGAATATGGTTCATGTGGCCGAGCTCGGCTGCTCGACCATTGGCGCCATGAAACACAACACCATTGAGAATGAGCCCCAGTCCGACGCCATGGCCCAGGAAAACCACAGCCGTCGTCCCGCCATATTTTTTGCGGTCCGTGGCGATCAAGGCCTCCGCTATCATGTTGGCATTGTTGCCTATGCTGCATGGTATGCTCAAAATCCGCTCCAGCGGTCGCACCACAGGAATGTCGCGGGCGCAGAACGCCGGGCTCCAGGGAATTTCCCCGCTGATTGTGTCGGCAACGCCCTGCACGGCAACGCCGATGCGTTTGATCGAGGTCAAAGCAATCCCAAGCCTCTTGGCATTAGCTTTGATCTCATGGGCAACGCGTGGCCCAAAATCCTCTTTCGGGGTGGCGTAAGTATCCAGCCGCAATTTTATAGGCTCACGCGTAGCCCCGCTAAAATCTGCAAAGACAAGCTCAACGCCGTCGACGGAAATGGAAATAGCCAAAACATTTGTTGCCTGCGGGTTGAGCGCCAATCTTGTTTGCGGGCGTCCGCGCTTGGCCTGGGTTGAAACCTCCTCGTCTTCGATTATGGAATAAACCAGTCCTTCATCGATAAGTTGTCCGCTGATGGATGTTATTGATGCCGGCGAGAGACCTGTCTGATAGCCCAAAGTAATTCTGGCAAGCGGACCATGCTGGCGCAATGTTTCGAGGACCAGCCCTCGGTTCTGCCGCCGGACAAGATCGCTGTTTGCTTTCTTGAGCATGGTACTCCCAACACTGCCATCAGCGTTTGCCGCTGAATTATCATATTTATTTTCTAAGCTTGACTCGTTCCGCGACTTGATGCAACATTTTTTTGGACGCTAAAATAAATCAATAATCGTCCATCGGCCACCGTTTGCGAGTTCCAGAACAACTGGAGTAATGGGAGCGTCCCGTGAATGGCTAGGCGATGAGGAGGACTCTAGGAATGAAGCGCAATATTTTAACATTGATGGCCGGCGCCCTGATGCTCGGCATGTCATCCATGTCGGCAATGGCCGCCGACAAGACTATCTGCGTGTCGTGGAAGACCTTCCAGGAAGAGCGCTGGAAAACCGACGAAGCCGCCATCAAGGCCGTCGTCGAAGCCGCCGGTGACAAATTCATCTCGGCCGATGCCCAGACCTCGGCCCAGAAGCAGGCTTCCGATATCGAAGGTCTGATTACCCAGGGCTGCAATGTCATTATGGTCGTCGCCTATGACTCGGACGCCATCCTGCCGTCGATCAAGGCGATCAGCGATGCCGGCATCCAGTCTATTGCCTATGACGTGCAATTCGAAGACCCGAATGCACTCTATATCACCTTCGACAACATCGGCGTAGGCCGCCTGATGGCCAAGGAAATTCTTAAGGTGAAGCCCGAAGGCAACTATGCCTTTATCAAGGGTGACAAGGGTGACCCGAACGCCACATTCCTGTTCCAGGGCCAGATGGAAGTGCTCAAGGATGCCATTGACTCGGGCAAGATCAAGAACGTCTGCGAGACTTTCACCGACAAATGGGCGCCGGACAACGCTCAGAAGAACATGGAGCAGTGCCTGACCTCCACTGGCAACAAGGTGGACGCTGTTGTCTCTGAAAATGATGGCATGGCCTCCGGCGTGGTGGCCGCACTTGAAGCCCAGGGCCTCGCCGGCACGGTTCCCGTGTCTGGCCAGGATGGCGATAAGGCCGCTCTGAACCGCGTTGCCCTTGGCACCCAGACAGTCTCGGTCTGGAAGGATTCACGCGTTCTGGGTAAAATGGCTGCTGAAGCCGCTGTCGCCATGGCTGATGGCACTGCGATCGACAAGCTGCCGGGCGTTGCCAAGTTCTCGGGCGGCAAGAAGGGCGTGGAAATGAACGCCATCCTGATCCCGCCGAATCCGATCACCAAGGATAACTTGAATGACGTGATCGACGGCGGCTGGCTCAGCAAGGACGAAGCCTGCGCTGGCGTGAAGGCCGGCACGGTTGCGGCTTGCAACTAACCTCTTGTCAGTAAGCTTGACTTGACACATCATTGCCGCGTCACCCCCTGGGTGGCGCGGTTTTCTTTAAGTAGAAGAGCTGTTTTCAAGCAGCCAATTCGGATCTGGGAGGCACCATGACGACATCAAATACGACAGCAGGCAGTCAGAACCCGGCAACAATCGAAGGCGGGCCGGTTGTACGGTTCCTGCGGGCGACGGAGATCGACGCGCGCATCCTGGGCATGATTGGTGCGCTTCTTGTGATCTGGTGCATCTTCGATATATGGAGCGGCGTCCTCCGGCCGAACACGGGCTTGTTCGGCGGCTCGTTCCTGACACCGCGCAATCTCTGGACACTGCTCGTGCAGACCTCCTCTATCGCCGTCATGACGACAGGCATGGTGCTCATCATCGTCATGCGCCAGATTGATCTGTCGGTTGGTTCAATGCTGAGCCTGATCGCCGTCGCCGGAGCGGTCCTCCAGGTCTATCAACTTGCGCCCTCATTGGGCGTGGGCCACCCCGCCATCTGGATATTGGCGATCCTGCTCGCGCTGGCGCTCGGCACGCTCATCGGCACGTTCAACGGCTATCTCACAGCCTATGCCCAAATCCCGTCCTTCATTGTCACACTTGGCGGCCTGATTGCCTACAGTGGCGTTGCCTTTTTGCTCGCCAAGGGCGAGACCGTGGCGCCCATGGACAAGACCTACAAGGTTATCGGCGGCGGCATACCTGCATCGTGGCTCGGACCATTCTGGAGCTGGACGCTCGCCGTGATCGCCTGCG
>JAHFPK010000211.1 GCA_023266715.1 Hyphomicrobiales bacterium
CGACAGCGCCAAGGATGCCGAAGGCTTCTGGTATGGCGATTATTACGGCGTTCTTTCCTTCCAGGTGAACAAGGACATCATCAAGAACGTGCCGGCCGACTGGGCCGACCTGCAGAAGGACGAGTACAAGAACTCGATCGCCCTCGCCGGTGACCCCCGCGCTTCCAACCAGGCAATCCTCGCCGTCCATGCCTCGGGCATCGCCGGTGGCAAGGCTCCGGGTGCCGAAGCTGGTGCGGCTGGTCTTGAGTTCTTCAAGGCGCTGAACGCCAAGGGCAATCTCGTTCCCACCATCGGCAAGTCCGCCTCGCTTGCCCAGGGCGCCACGCCGATCATCATCGGCTGGGATTATAATGGTCTAGCCACCCGCGACACCCTTGCCGGCAACCCCGGCGTTGATGTCGTCGTGCCGAAAACCGGTGTTGTTGCGGGCGTCTATGTGCAGGCCATCAGCGCCTTCGCACCGCATCCCAACGCCGCCAAGCTCTGGATGGAATATGTCTACTCGGATGAGGGCCAGATTGGCTGGCTGAAGGGCTATTGCCACCCCATCCGCTTCAATGACCTCGTCAAGAACGGCAAGGTTCCGGCAGATATTCTGGCAAAACTGCCACCTGCAGAGGCCTATGATGCTGCCCTCTTCCCATCGCTTGATGAACAGGGTGCCGCCAAGGAGGCTATCACCAAGCAATGGGATACCGTTGTTGGTGCCAACGTCAAGTAACTGAACCGGACGCGCCGCAAGCTATTGCGGCGCGTCATTTCATTCCAGCGCATCATGACCGACCAGGGGAGCCAAACAAACGCGACCGCGCCGCAGCGCTTTCGCCTGCCATTAAGCTGGCTCGGCGTTGCGCCGTTTTTCATTTTTGCCCTGATGTTTCTGATCCTGCCGACGTTCCGGCTCATCGTCGGCGCGTTCGAGAATCCGGAGGGGCACTTCACGCTTGAGAACATTCAGGCGCTGGCCCAGCCCTCCATCGTCAGCGCCTACGTGATTTCCCTCAAGGTCAGCATCGCCTCGGCCCTTCTCGGGGCGTTTGCCGGCTTTGCCCTTGCCACGGCCATTGTGCGAGGCGGCCTGCCGGAATGGGTGCGCGCCTCGACCCTGACATTTTCCGGCGTGTCATCCAACTTTGCCGGCGTGCCGCTCGCCTTCGCATTTCTTGCAACGCTCGGACGGCTTGGCCTGGTGACAGTTCTGCTAAACAACTGGGTGGGCTTCAATATTTATGCGGTGGGATTCAATCTCCTGTCTTTTTGGGGGCTCACCATCACCTATCTCTATTTCCAGATTCCGCTGATGGTTCTCATCATCACGCCTGCCCTTGATGGCCTCAAGCGGGAGTGGGGCGAAGCGGCGGCCACGCTGGGGGCCAGCAACTGGCAATACTGGCGCATGGTTTTGATCCCCGTGCTCTGGCCAAGTTTCCTCGGCACGGTCATCCTGCTTTTCGCCAACGCCTTTGGGGCCATTGCCACAGCCTATGCGCTTACCGGTTCGTCGCTCAATATTGTACCCATCCTGCTCTATGCGCAGATTCGCGGCGACGTCCTGCACAATCCAAACCTCGGCTACGCGCTGGCCATGGGCATGATCTTCATTACCGGGGCCTCGAACCTGGCTTATCTCTGGTTCCGCACCCGTTCCGAGAGGTGGCTGAAATGAGGGGCAAGGCATGGGCCTGGATCACCTTTGCGCTGGGCTGCACCTATTTCTTTGTGCCGCTGATTGGAACGATCGAATTTTCCATGCGGATGAAGCGTGGCGAATATTCGTTTGAAGCCTACCGTGTGGTGTTCGGCGATGAACGGTTTCAGGCAACATTTGGTTACTCAATACTGATCGCGGCGCTCACCATCGCCGTAGGCATCCTCATTGTTGTGCCGACCGCCTATTGGATCCGCTTGCGCCTGCCGAACCTGCGGCCCGTCGTCGAATTCATCACGCTGCTGCCGCTGATCATTCCGGCCATCGTCATCGTCTTCGGTTACTTAAGGATGTATAATTCATCGTCGTGGATTCCCTTCACCGCCACGCGGCGCGGCACAGATATTCTGCTGATGTTCGGTTATGTCACGTTGGCTCTGCCCTACATGTACCGGGCGGTCGATACGGGCCTGCGGACCATTGACGTTCAAACGCTCACTGAGGCGGCGCAAATTCTGGGGGCAAAATGGCCAACCATCATTGCCCGCGTCATCCTGCCCAATGTGCTGATCGCGGTGCTCTCCGGCGCATTCCTGACGTTCGCTATCGTCATCGGCGAATTCACCATGGCGAGCCTTCTCGACCGCCCGGCCTTCGGCCCTTACCTGCAAAACATCGGAGCCAACCGGGCCTATGAACCGGCGGCGCTTGCGATCATTGCGTTCTTTATTACCTGGGGCTGCATGGCGGTCATCCAGGTGCTGTCGCGTTATGCGCCAAAATCGGCCAGCCGGCCGAACTGAAAAGAGTGGACACCATGGGCGAAACTTTTCTTTCCATCGAAAATGTCACCAAGAGTTTTGCACAAACCACGGTGGTCCGCAATGTCGACATCGCCATCGACAAGGGCGAATTCGTCTCGTTCCTCGGCCCATCGGGTTGCGGCAAGACAACGACACTGCGCATGGTTGCCGGTTTCGAAAACCCGACGGCAGGCCGCATCGTGATTGACGGCAAGGATGTGACGGACCTCAAGCCGAACCAGCGCAATATCGGCATGGTGTTCCAGTCCTACGCACTGTTCCCGAACATGACGGTGGCGCAGAACATCGCATTCGGCCTGAAAGTGGCAGGAGCATCAAGTGCTGACATCGCCGCCCGCGTCAAGGAAATGCTCGGCATCATCAAGCTGCCGGACCATGGCGGGCGCTATCCGTTCCAGCTTTCCGGCGGCCAGCAACAGCGCGTTGCATTGGCCCGTGCCCTGGCTGTCAAACCAAGCGTTCTGCTGCTCGATGAACCCCTGTCGGCGCTTGATGCCAAGATCCGCATTTCACTCCGTGCCGAAATCCGCGCGATCCAGCGCGAACTTGGCATCACCACGATCTATGTGACCCACGACCAGGAAGAAGCTCTCTCCATGTCGGACCGGATCGTGGTCATGAACGAAGGCCGGGTTGAACAGATCGGAACACCTGTCGAGATCTACAACCAGCCACGCACTCGCTTCGTCGCGTCCTTCGTCGGTACACTGACGATACTTGCGGCAAAGGCCGTTGATGCAGCGAAGGGCACAATGTCACTCGATGGCCAAAAGATTCGCGCCGGCAAGCCGTTTCCCGCCAGTGCTAGCAAAAATATCTCTGTCGCACTTCGGCCCGAAGCCATTGCCCTGGGCAAAGGCGATGACAATGCCAACCGCCTGACGGTAAAAGTGGTCAACGTGAATTTCCTTGGATCAATCGTGCGGGTCAAGGTGCGCAGCGGTGCCCAAGACATTTCTCTCGACATGTTCAACCAGTCCACCACCGCGCCGCCAAAGGTTGGCGAGCAGGTTACGGTCAATTTCAACCCTGATGATCTTGTCGTGCTGGACGGCCAGCCTCAAGCCTGACTGCTATTGATTAAATCAGGCACCACAGAGCCCTCATCCGCCCGTTGGGCACCTTCTCCCATGCGTGCCGCACGGGAGAAGGCGATAATCTCAAAAGGTTTTGCCTTCGCCCGTCCGAAGGATGGGAGAAGGTGCCCGACAGGGCGGATGAGGGCCTCTTCTTTCGATCAAAAACAAAAATGCACTAGCGTTGTGTTGTGCGGCTATCCGGGTCATCCGGCAATCGCGCGGGATCGCCTTCGGGGAGCACGTCACAGGCCCATTCCGAGCGCTTCCAACCTGGCACCGGTGTTGCAACCGCAGCATGGGGCACAAAACTTGAGCGCTCGACCAGCTGCATCTTGTGAATATAGCGCGGGCAATTGGGAAATATCTGCCGCACTTCAACCTTCACCACAAACTGCGCTTCCGGGTAAGCTGGCTCAACGGAATTGACGGGTTCAATCCGGGCAGTTCCATTGAGCCGCATGCGCTTTCCCTTTTCGAAATCAATAAACAGCATGCCGACTTCCGGATTCTCGAGCGTGTTGCCCATGGAAAGATACATGCCGTTGCCATCATAGTTCGGGAAAACCAGTGTTTGCGGATCGAGAACACGCACAAAGCCGGGATCACCACCCTTGTAGGAGCAGTTGGGCCGGCCTTCCTTGTCGGCCGTTGCCAGAAAAAACATGTCCAGGCGTTCGATGAAGGCGCGATCATCGGGCATTATGTGTTTGTGGAACAGGCGCTCCTCGATCCGGTCGGCGAGGCGCTCGGTATCAAACTCGCGCTGCAGCTTGCGGTGGCTCTCGCCATAGAGCTTTGACATGGCATTTCTCCGTGAACTCGATTTCAAAGCGATATGGTAGCAAACTCCGCCTTCCCGGCAAGCAACGTGGACACGTCACCAGCTTTGGCGCATGATAACAGGCATGTCCGGGGACCGGTTTTGCCGGAAATGTTAATCCCGGCCCCTGCAAACCGCCCATCGGGTGGGTGTCGGTTGATCCGGCACACTTTTGCCGTCGGCGGAATGAAGGCGAAGGAGGACGTCCGATGCCATTTTACCTGACCCGATTCAGTTACACGCCAGCAACATGGGCCAAGCTCATCAAGAACCCCGAGGACCGCCGCGCGGCCGCCAAGCAATACATCGAAGCGGCCGGCGGAAAGTCGCATGGTTTCTGGTATGCCTTCGGCGACTACGACGGATACTGCCTGTGGGAGGCTCCGGATAACGTCTCGATGGCAGCCACAGCGCTGGCGATCGGCGCCGGCGGAGCGTTGAGCTCCTTGCAGACGACTGTCTTGCTGACCGTTGATGAGACACTTGCTGCCATGAAAAAGGCCTCGTCGATTAAGTACCGGCCACCGGGAGAAAAAGGCTAGGAGCGCTCTTCGCTCGAATTGACCTATCCTTGAACTTCTCATGCTAACCGGCGCCGCCGAACGCCAAGTTCAGCAAGATTTTCAGAAACTGATTCCATGCGTTTCGAGTCAAACTCATATCTCCGGGAGAGCCCACCATGGGCGCCTCGCTATTGACGGTCGCCCGCTGGCAGCGCACCCTCGCCCCGGTCTCGGAGCTCCGATCATGGAAGTCAAAGCCGCAATCTGCCAACGGCCGCCCGTGCTGCTAGACAAGAAAGCGTCGATCGCTGCGGCGCTGGCCATGGTCGCGGAAGCAGCCGGCCAGGGCGCC
>JAHFPK010000212.1 GCA_023266715.1 Hyphomicrobiales bacterium
TGGAAGACGCACCTTTCTCGCAGCCGGGGCCGTAATAGCCGCACTTGGAGGTGCCGCAGTTTACCTCGCGAAGCCGTTCCGGGCGCGCCAGCTTACTGCGGCAGAAAAACAGGCCTGCGGTCTCACCGTTGAAGCGGTGGATGGGCCCTATTTTGTTTCCGGCATGGTGGAATTGAAGGATAATGATCTCAATTTCACTAAGCTGCCGGGCGATCCAATTGAAATCTCCGGCCATGTCTATGATGGCCTCGATGCTGCAAAGCCACTGGAAGGCGCCGCCGTAGAAATCTGGCATGCCGACAGCGATGGCAGCTATCATCCCAATGGCAATGGTCCCGCATCAAACTATAGACCGGAAGAAATTGCCCTGCGCGGCTTCGTTCTGACCGATGCCGAAGGCCGGTATCGCTTCACTACCATCTATCCCGGCGAGTATTCAGGCCGCACCCGCCATATTCATTTCAAGATTCGTGGTCCAGGCAAACCTGAACTCACGACCCAGCTCATCGTGCCGGCAAAACCGGGCGACACCCTGTCCTTCGATGACGATGATATTGCCGAAGGCCTGCCAAACTGCCAGTTACTGGTACTTGATGAAACCTCATCGCCAGCCAAAGCGACCTTTGATTTCAGGCTTTAAACCCAGATCCGCTCCAAAACATTGAGCCAATTCTCATGGGCGATTTTGGCGATGAGCTTTTCGCCGTATTGCCTGTCGTGAAGTGCAGCCAGCAAATTGGGCAGGCCCGCGGCATCCTTGATACCGTCAGGAATGCGCGCGCCATCAAAATCCGAGCCAAGCGCAACACAGTTTTCACCCGCCACTTTAATCAGGTGATCAAGATGGCGCACCATGATGTCGAGCGCGGTATCGGTGCGCCAGCGCCCATCTTCGCGTAAGAACCCAGTGGCAAAATTGAGACCCACCATGCCGCCGGTGTCACGGATGGCCTTGAGTTGATCATCGCTGAGGTTGCGTGAGGAAGGAGAAATGGCCAGCGCATTGGAATGCGTCGCCACCAATGGCGCCGTGCTGAGCCTTGCCACATCCCAAAATCCTTTCTCGTTTAAATGAGATAAATCAACGAGTAAATGCCGTTCGTTGCAGTATCGGATGAGGCTCTTGCCCGCCTCCGTCAAGCCTTCGCCCGTATCGCCCGTGGAGGGAAAACGAAATGGCACGCCATGGCCATAAATGTTGGGCCGGCTCCACACGGGTCCCATGGATCGCAAGCCAGCTTCATAGAGCACATCGAGGGCTTTGAAACCCTCGTCAATTGCTTCCGCCCCTTCGATATGAAAGATCGCGGTCATCACGCCTTTCGCCAGACAGTCCCGGATTTCAGCGACGGTCCGACAGACCTTGAATTTTCCTTTTGACTCCCGCTCGATACGAAATAGGAGAGAGGCCATTTCCAGGGTTTTTCGCAACGCGGTAGGTTGCGCGATTTGTACTGCGAGCGGTGGATTTACATCGTCATCATCGGGCAAGTCTTCATCATCGGTGGGTGCAAAAATCGCAAAGAAGCCGCCAGCAAAACCGCCTTTTTTCATACGCGGTAGATCGAGATGGCCCAACCCATCGCCTTGCAGGAAGTCGGCCACAGGATCACACCCCGTCTTCATCCAGAGACGGAGCAGCACATCATTGTGGCCATCAAAGACCGGAATTGGGGGCAAAATAATTACGCCTTGGCGTGCATCGCCTCGACGTATTCCCAGTTCACCAGACTGTCGACAAAGGCTTCGAGATATTTCTGCCGCGCATTGCGATAGTCGATGTAATAGCTGTGCTCCCAAACGTCGCAGCCGAGGATGGGCTTGGCTCCATGCATTAACGGGTTCTCGCCATTGGGAGTTTTCATGATGGCAAGCTTGCCATCCTTCACCGCGATCCAGCACCAGCCGGAACCAAACTGAGTCATGCCGGCCTGAACAAAATCTGTCCGCATCTTGTCATAGCCGCCGAGATCGGAATCAACCGCCCTGGCAAGTTTGCCCGGCAATTTCTTGCCGCCGCCATTGGGCTTCATCCAGTTCCAGAAGTGGTTGTGGTTGTAGTGCTGGCCCACATTGTTGATGAGGCCCGCCGCCTTGTCGGCAAAGGCCACCTTGCAGATGTCTTCAATGGAAGCGGAGGCGAGGGGTGAATCTTTCAACAAATTATTGCCGTTGGTCACATAGGCCATGTGATGCTTGTCGTGATGAAACTCCAGAGTTTCCTTCGACATGAAAGGGCCAAGCGCATCGTAGGCATAGGGCAGGGCGGGGAGTTCGAGGGCCATGTTTTTCTCCATTGTTTGATAAGTCTTATCTAGTCGCTTAGCTTGGAACGCGCAAGGAATGAGGCTAGGCTTTGGATAGAGGTGACCCATGCCAAAACCCGAGATCATCCGGATTGATGCCAATGCCAAGCTGGAGCAATGGCCGGATTTTCCCGAGACTGAAATATCTTCAGGTGACCGGGGCAGTCGCGGCCATTTGTGGGTCGATGAACCAAAGCATGGATTGAAAGTGGGGTTATGGGAAGCGGAGGCCAACCTTGGCCGCTGGATGAAGTGGCCAATGCACGAATTCATGGTCGTGCTCGAAGGCGAGGTGGTCATGATCGAGGAAGACCGCGAAACCGTGGTTAGCGCCGGGGAGAGTTTCTTTATCCCCAAGGGCCGGCGTTGCATTTGGAACCAGGCCGGCTACTTCAAGAAGCTTATGATGCTCTTCGACGATCCGGCGGGCAACAGCGCTAAGCCAATTTTCAAGATCGATCCCGACGTGAAGCTGCAACCCTCAACGCCACCCTCGGCAGATATTTTGTATTCGCCGGTGCCAACTCAAAACACCCACGAGTATTTCGAGAATAAGACGGGTGAATTCACTGTGGGCGTATGGGACACGACTGGCTATTACCGCAAACTCATTGACTTTCCGCGCTACGAGCTAATGCATTTACTGAAAGGTTCCGTCACTTTCACCGACGATAAGGGAGGAACACAAACCTTCCGCGCTGGCGATACATTCTTTGTACCGCTGGGCACCCCAAATTCCTGGAAGTCAGAAGGCTATTTACGGAAGATCTACTGCATCTTTCAACTCAAGAATGCGGCCTAACCCAGCTTCTTCTCCATGAAAATGCTGAACGGGTCATCGGACGGGTAATCACCGAAGGCACCACAGTCCGTGTAGCCAATCGCCCGGTAAAGCCCCAACGCCTCCGGCTGGGATATGCCCGTTTCAAGCCTTGAAATATTGCGGCCCTCACGCAGCATTTCCGCCTCGATATGCGCCATGATCTTGCGCCCCAAACCGAGCCCCCGCGATTTCGGATGCACATAGACGCGCTTCACTTCTGCATAATTATCGTAAAGCCAGAACCCGCCGCAACCCAGAATCACGCCGTCCACCGCCACCGAATAAAACCGCATCTCAGGCTGCGCCATGGTTTCAAGATCAAGCTGGTAATTGCTCTCGGCCGGATAAAGCATGTTCTGATAGGCATCGAGCTCTTCAATGAGCTGCCGCACCGGGCCCACCCGAGGATCGACTCTCTGAATGACAATCTCAACCATCACTGAAACGCCTGCAGGCCGGTCTGCGCCCGGCCCAGAATGAGCGCGTGAACATCATGGGTGCCCTCATAGGTGTTTACCGTTTCGAGATTCACCATGTGGCGGATCACATGATACTCATCGGAAATACCGTTGCCGCCATGCATGTCGCGCGCCGCCCGCGCAATGTCCAAGGCCTTGCCGCAATTATTTCGCTTCATCAGCGATATGGCAGGCGGTGCAGCGTTTCCTCTCTCCAGCGCTCGTCCCAAAGCCAAAGCACCCTGCGTTCCCAATGCAATTTCCGTTTGCATGTCAGCCAGTTTTTTCTGGACGAGCTGATTGGCCGCCAGCGGCTTGCCGAATTGCTTGCGGTCCAGCGTGTAGGTTCGCGCCCGGTGCCAGCAATCCTCAGCCGCGCCCATAACGCCCCAGGCAATACCATAGCGTGCCTTGTTCAAACAGCCGAAAGGTCCAGCAAGTCCGGAGGCCTTGGGCAGCAGTGAATCTTCCGGCAATTCAACATTCTCAAGAACGATTTCACCGGTGACTGACGCGCGCAAAGAAACCTTGCCTTCAATAATAGGTGTTGAAAATCCCTTCGTGCCACGCTCAACCAGAAAGCCACGAATACCCTCATCATCAAGCTTGGCCCAGACCACGGCCAAATCGGCGATGGGTGAATTGGTGATCCACATCTTGGAGCCATTCAGCAAAAAGCCGCCTTGCACCCGCTTGGCCCGTGTTTTCATGCCTCCGGGATCGGAGCCCGCATCGGGTTCCGTCAGGCCAAAGCAGCCGACGATCTCACCCGTGGCCAACCGCGGCAGATATTTCTTGCACTGGGCTTCGGTGCCGTAAGCTTCGATCGGGTGCATCACGAGGGAGTTCTGCACACTCATGGCCGAACGATAACCGGAATCGATCCGCTCAACTTCCCGTGCCACCAGCCCGTAAGCCACATAGCCAAGCCCGGAGCCGCCATATTTTTCGGACGTCATCACGCCGAGAAAGCCCATCTCGCCAAGCTCGTTCATGATGGCGCGGTCAAATTTCTCTTCCCGGAAAGCCTGCTTCACCCGCGGCGCCAGCTTGTCATTGCAAAAGGCGCGCGCCGAATCCCGGATCATGCGCTCGTCCTCGGTCAGCTGGCTTTCCAGATCGAGCGGGTCTTCCCAGTTGAATTCGGCAGGCATATTCCAAGGTCTCCAGGTTGCTTCCCCTTAAGAACCCGTTTCAGGCAAAATTGTCAAATCATCGGCCCATGCATTTTCGCCGGAATGACAATAAAGCGGGAACTACTTGATAAGCGCGGAGAGCGCCTTGAACTCAGGCGTCCCCGCCATACCCAGCAATTCGAAAACCGCCATTTCCGTGTTGACCACCGCAACGCCCGATTGCCCCATGCGGGCAAGCGCCAGTGACACCGAAGCCTCGGCCCGCGAAGATATCGCGTCCGCCACCACGAACACCCCAAATCCGGCCTGGGCCATATCGATTGCCGTTTGTGCCACGCAGACATGGGCTTCAATCCCAGCAATGATCACCTGTGGACGGCCGCCATCATGCTGCGCGGTGAAATGCTTTCTCAGGGCCTCATCACGCCAGCAGGAGAATGATGCCTTCTCGAAGACCGGCGCATTGCCAATGTCTTGAATCAA
>JAHFPK010000213.1 GCA_023266715.1 Hyphomicrobiales bacterium
TCAGCCCTTGACCAGCATCAGCACGAAGCCCACGGCCTCGCATGGTTGGCAACCTATACGGATACGCTGAAAGCCCTTGCCTCCTACGCAACGAAACTTTCCGCTCAAGGCAAGTTTGGCCACATCGAACAGCTGCTTGTGAAGCTTGCCTGTGGCGAATATCTGCAACAGATCGTCGGTGGAATTCCCATGAACCAGACGGAAATTTTTCGTGTGGAAAATTTGGGGCTCGACCTGAAAGCCGTTCGCGCCTGCGCCCTTTATTCAAAGGGTAACACCCGCGAAAATCGCGAAGCCCTCATTGAGTTAATGCAGGAACTGCAGGGTGAATTGACCTTTGGCAATTGCGGCCTTGACGACACCATCAACGAGATGCGCACCACCATGCAGCGCTTTGCGGCCAGCAAGGTCGCCCCCCAAGCCCATGGCTGGCACTGCACTAATGCCTATGTGCCCATGGAAATCATCCATGAATTGGCCGAACTCGGCGTTTTCGCCCTCACCCTGCCTGAGGATTTTGGGGGCCTTGGCCTGCCCAAGGAAGCCATGTGTGTGGTTTCAGAAGAATTGTCGCGGGGCTGGATTGCCGTGGGTTCTCTCGGCACTCGAGCTGAGATCGCCTGTGAACTCATCCTCTGTGGCGGCACGGAAGAACAGAAGGCCAAATGGCTGCCGAAGATAGCGACAGGCGAAATTCTCCCTACCGCCGTTTTCACCGAACCCGATACGGGCTCTGACCTCGGCTCACTTAAAACCCGCGCCGTGAAGGCAGGCGACGTTTACAAGGTGACCGGCAACAAGACCTGGATCACCCATCCCGTGCGCGCCGATCTCATGACCCTCCTGGTACGGAGCATTCCGGAGGAAAAGGGTTACAGGGGCCTGTCCATGTTCCTCGCTGAAAAGCCACGGGGCAGCGACGAAAATCCCTTTCCGGCAAAGGGCATGAGCGGCAGTGAAATTGAAGTGCTGGGCTACCGCGGCATGAAGGAGTTTGAAATTCGCTTCGAGGATTTTGAAGTCAAAGCCGAAAATCTCTTGGGCGGCACTGAAGGCCAGGGCTTCAAGCAATTGATGCAGACCTTTGAAAGCGCCAGGATTCAAACCGCAGCGCGTGCCATTGGCGTGGCACAAAATGCTCTCGATCTCGGCCTGAAATATGCATGTGACCGCAAACAATTCGGCAAAATCATTATCAAGTTCCCGCGCGTTGCCGACAAACTCGCGCTCATGGCCGCTGAGATCATGGCCGCCCGCCAGCTCTGCTACTATGCCGCGCGCGAAAAGGATGCAGGCCGCCGGTGCGATGTGGAAGCCGGCATGGCAAAACTCTTGGGTGCCCGCGTCGCCTGGTCCGCCGCCGATAACGCCCTGCAAATTCACGGCGGCAATGGCTTCGCCCTGGAATTTGAAATCAGCCGCGTCCTCTGTGACGCCCGCATTCTCAATATCTTTGAGGGTGCCGCCGAAATCCAGGCGCAGGTCATCGCCCGCCGAATTCTGGATGGCGGGAATTAACGCGCGATAATCTTCAAGCCCGCGATGGCACCGTCCTGAAACAACTGTGCCACCGTGCCATAGAAATCATCGAGACTGTCAACCATCTCCTGTCCGTGAAGTTCAAGGTTTCTCAGGCGCGCATTCCTGAACATGGCAAGCCGCGAAGCGGTAAAATCTTTCCAGGCGCCAGTGACATCATTCATGCTCACGTCGTGAAATCCCGCGGTGATGAGATGGGTTTCATACTCATTCCACCACGGCAGCATGGAACACTGGACTTTCACCGCCAACGCTTCGGCTTCATCCACTGACAGTGCGCGCGGTTTTCCAAAGTCCTCAATATACATGACACCTTCTGGCTTCAGCGCTGCGCGGCATGCTGAAAATAATCTCGTCCGGTCCGGGATATGGAGAAAACACAGAAATGAAATGATCGCATCGTAATTTTGTACTACCGCGCCATCGAGAATATCGCCGCAGACATGCTTAACACGCGATGACAGGCCGCAGCGCGCCGTGAGATCGCGTGCCACCTCATGAAGATCCGGTTGCAGCTCAAGGGCTGTCACATGAGCCCCCGTCCTTGCCGCAATATAGCGCGCCGGCCCGCCGATGCCGGAACCCACATCAAGAACCCGCGAGCCCGGCTGCAGTTGCAGAACCTTTAAGGCCTCATCAATGGCATCCGTGCCATAGTAGTGATACTGGTCAAAAGGCGTGAGCTGGTCCACCCGTAGTGCGGCATCCCGTGCAATGCCAAGGGCCGCCAATTCATTGTGAATGCGCTGCACATTGGTATAAAGCTTCATGGATTTCATGTGGGGGTGCGCTCCAAAACGCCATTATCCCCACAACTCATGACAAAGGGCAACAGGGTTTCCGCACCATGAATTTTTTCAACTTCCTCGTACCGATAGCCGTTGCAGCCGTGGCCGTTGTCCTGCTTCTCGGCCTGTGGAATATGATGCGCGGCGGCTCTTCCAACCGCTCCCAGAACCTGATGCGCTGGCGCGTGCTGCTGCAGTTTGCCGCCATTATCATCATGATGGCAGGCCTGTGGTTTGCCAACAGATAGCCATTGAATTGGCCCCAACGAATTCCCATATCGCTTTCCGATTGGGGGGAACCATGTCTCACACATCCAATGAAGCCTCGGTTGTCAAAAACTTTTGGCCAAAACTCAAGAAGTCCCTGGCCAGCATCCCTTTCGCCGAAGAAGTAGTGGCAAGCTATTACTGCGCCTTTGATCCAGCCACTCCCCTCAAGGTAAAAGGCATCTTGCTGGCGGCGCTCGCCTATTTCATCATGCCGATTGATGTCATCCCGGATTTCATTCTGGGCCTCGGCTTTACCGATGACATGGCCGTGCTCTACACTGCCATCAGCCTGATCCGCAGCCACATGACGCAAGCTCATAGGGACAGGGCCAAAGAGACGTTGGAAAAACTCAGGGCCGAAATCGTCGAGAGTTCCTAGCCACCCTGTGGGTGACGATGAACACAGCACCCGCACACACCGCCATGCCAAGAATTTGAACTGGCACCAGAGTTTCACCAAAGAACACATAGGTCATGAGCGCCGCCACGGCTGGCACGAGATAGATCAATCCGGAAACCCGCGATACATCCCCATGCCGGATGAGCAGCATCAGCAGCGTGATGGCGGCCAGTGACAGTACGATCACCGACCAGCCAAGCGCGAACCAGGCATCGAAGCTGCCATCGAAGCCAAAATTTTCACCCAGTGCAGCACCAATGAAAACAACAAGTGACGCTCCCGCGTATTGCCATACGCCACCGCTGGCCAGGTGCACGCCGGTGCCAAAGCGCTTCTGATAGACTGCGCCGAAGGAAACACTGAGCGCCCCAAAAATGCACAGGACCGTAGTGAACGGGGTAATACCCGTCACATTGCCAAAATTTAACTTCGGCCACACCACGAGGCCAACACCGAGGATGCCAATCGCAAGTCCAAACCATTGACGCGATGAAATTTTCTCACCCACAATCGCAGCAGCAAGAAAAGCTGTCATGAGAGGTTGCAGACCAACAATCAAAGCGGAAACACCGGCGGGCATGCCGTGCGCCACAGCCCAATAGATTGACCCCAGATAGCCGCCATGGAGAAGCGCACCCGCGACTGCAGCGTGAAGCGCCTGCCTTGCATGAGGCCAGATTGCGCGTTGATAGAGGGCAATGGCCGCAAACAATGCGCCAGCAATGGGAAAGCGGATGCTGAGGAAGGTCAGCGGTTCCACATGGGAAGCCGACAACCTGGCCACCACAAAACCCGTTGCCCACAACACCACAAAAAGCGCAGGCGCAAAGGCAATCCAGCTTGGGGCAGGTTTCATGCCCTCCCCATGCCAAGCTTTATGAACGTTTGCGAGTGCAATCTTGAGGGTCCCCACGCATATCGGCTATGCCTTATGCCATGACCATCGGGCAGCCAACGATTGTAGCATTGAGTCTTGAGGCCCTGCGTCGTCTTTTTGCCGACGAGGCTATTCCGCTGGCCGGAAATATCGCTTTCAGAACCCT
The DNA here is from genome assembly GCA_023266715.1 of Hyphomicrobiales bacterium. GTDB lineage: Bacteria > Pseudomonadota > Alphaproteobacteria > Rhizobiales > Aestuariivirgaceae > Aestuariivirga. Next base: position 4,041 of record JAHFPK010000213.1, read on the forward strand.
GTTCTCGCTTTTTCCTTTTTTGATTTTCCTCACCGCCCTTGCCGGCTTTTTTGGAAACGAGGCGCTGGCCGAGAAGGTCGTCACTTATCTTCTCAGCATTGCGCCCGAACAACTGGTGCATCCGCTCGCCGCGGAAATCCGTTCCATTCTCACCGTGCCGAGAACCGGTCTGCTCAGTCTTGCTGCTTTGCTCACCATCTGGAGTGCCATGGGGGGCGTTGACAGTATCCGCGTCGGGCTGAACCGCGCCTATGATCTCAAGGAAAATCGCAATCTGTTTTGGCTCTATGGCCAAAGCATTCTTTTTGTAATCGGTACGGCCGTGGGACTGCTGGCTGTGGCCCTGCTGATTGTCTTCGCGCCCGTGGCACTGGCTGCCCTTGACCGTCTCGCGCCAAACGTGCGCCACAACTTCACAATCCTGAACCAACTCCGTTACCCCATTGCGATTGCGCTGCTCGTGGGCGGATTGCAATTGAGCCACCTGATCCTGCCCGCCAAACGCCAGAAGGGGCTGGAAATTCTTCCGGGCGTTCTGCTCACCGTTACCGTGTGGATCGCCCTCACCAGCCTGTTTTCCTACTATCTCGTGAACTTCAGCACCTTCTCCTCCACCTACGCCTCGCTCTCCGGCCTCTTCGCCGCGTTGTTTTTTCTCTATCTCGCAGCCCTTGTGCTGATCCTGGGTGGCGAAGTCAACCGTGTGCTGCAAATACATCGCACGCTACGGTCATCGACGAAGCCTTCGGACCCCGGCAATGAGTGACTTTTTTCTTCTGGCCAAACATCCCGCCAGTCCGCGGCCACCGGCCACAGAAGATTGACCGAAGCGCTGCGACTGCAAAACGCCCTCGCTCCCACACAGGCCTCCACCTGATTGGAGGGCCCGCTAATACAAGGAGAGTTCGGGCTTATGCGTTGGAGGGCCCGCTAATACAAGGAGAGTTCGGGCTTATGCGAGCGCTGCCGGTTTAAATCGCCTGACCGAAAAAAATCCCAAGCCGGCAAAGAGCGCCAATACGAGTGCCTGCGCCACAACGAACAGCGGCCCCGACTGGGTCGGCGCGAGAGGCTGCAGGAAAGCAATTTTTTGAAAGGCCTGCACCACGAAAACGAACACATTGAGATAGAGCGAGATAACGGCCGCCGCCACATAGATCCAGCG
>JAHFPK010000214.1 GCA_023266715.1 Hyphomicrobiales bacterium
CAGGAATTGCCGCCCAGATCGTTCCACTTCTTCTGCACGTCCGGCTGGGTGAACCATTTGATGTAGGCAAGCGCGCCGTCCATGTTGTCGGTGTTGGCAACAACCGAAATGCCCTGGCCACCAAGCGTCGATGCGGCAATCTTTTCACCTGGATTGACAAAGAAGCCCGTAACCGCGCCAACTTTCTCGTCCTTGGCCATGCCTGGCATAAAGGCAAACCAGTTCATCATCATGGCCACCTGGCCCGACTTGAACGCATCAAGGCCTTCACCCATATAGGCATCCGTGTAACCCGGAGGCGTGCAGCACTTGTAGATTTCCTTGTATTTTTCAAGGCCTGCGACTGCATCGGCGGAATTCACCGCGCCTTCCATGTCGTACTTGCCGGGGGTCATTTCATACTTGAAGCCATAGGGATAGAGCGCCGAGGTGGCTCCCATGGTGATGCCTTCCGAAGCGCGCTCGGTAAAGATCGCCGCGCCATAGACCTTGGTGCCGTCGATTTCGCGGTTCTGGAAGAACTCCGCCGTATCCTTCAACTCATCCCAGGTCTTGGGAGGGGCCAGGTCGCGGTTGTATTTGGCCTTGTATTCGGCTTGCAGCTCTGGTTTTTCAAACCAGTCCTTGCGGTAGAACCAGCCATTGGCATCGCCCATGGCAGGAAGCGCCCAATAGTTCGGCGTGCCCTTGGGCCAGGTTGAATAGGCATAGACAGTTGCCGGGGCGAAGTCCGACATCTTAATTCCTTCCTTGTCGAAGAAATCATTGAGCTTCAGATAGTTGCCGTTCTCAGCCGCACCGCCAATCCACTGCGAGTCGCCGATGAGAAGGTCGCAGAGCTTGCCGCCCGAGTTCATTTCGTTGAGCATGCGGTCAGCGAAGTTTGGCCAGGGCACGAATTCGAATTTCATCGTTGTACCTGATTGTGCTTCGAAGTCCTTTGAGAGTTCGACAAGTGCGTTGGCCGGATCCCAGGCCGCCCAACACAAGGTGAGTTCGCCGGCCTGAGCCTTAGTCTGGCCGCCAACGAACATAAAAGCGGCAGCGGAAAGCGCTGTCGCGGTCTTCAGAAATGTCTTCATGCTGTTTTCTCCCGTTGCATCGACACTACCCCGCGCGGGCGTTGTCGAATTTCTGTTTTATTTTTTTGTTTAGTATTTTTGTTTAGTAAGCATATAATACTAAACAACGCAAGAGGGAATTTTTTCGCTTGGAAGGCTATTGACTATGTTCTTGTTTTGTTCTTTTATGGGTCCATGCAAACGGCCTTTGACTTTAGCCAAGCTGCCGACCTGCGCTCCATCCGGGACCGCTTAACTGTGTACTTCGGCAATATTCGGATTCAAGAGCGACCTGACCCGGTCAGCCAACTCTCTGGTTCTATTCTCGGCATCCGCACTCGCGACGAGATATCTTGGAATGCTTTTATGCGCCTCCTCGTGCGTTTCCAGAACTGGAATGCCGTTTCAGATGCCCCGAAAACTGACATTGAAAATCTTATCTGGGATGTCACTTTTTCAGAAAAGAAAGCTCTATATCTGAAGCAGGCTCTACAGACAATTCGAGCACGCGAAGGTGACATTAATCTCGGTTCTCTCGTTAACTTGCCTGTGGAGGAGGCACTGCATTGGCTTGAGAAAATTGATGGCGTTGGCCGCAAGACCGCTGCAGCGACATTAAATTTTAGTACAATTCATGGGCGTGCTTTCGTCATTGATACGCATGTTTTTCGAGTCTTACGAAGGTTCGGGTTTATAGGAAAAAATACCAAACCAGAGCATGCTTATGACACCGTGATGGCAGCTTCAGATGATTTCGATGCTGACGATCTTTTTGAATTGCATTGGCTTCTAAAGATTCTTGGTCAAAAAACTTGTTCGCATGCGCAGGCATGCTGTGCTTCGTGTCCACTTTCAGATATTTGTTTGCAGCGCGTGGAAAAGGGCGCAATCAAGATTACTTGGGCGCCCGCCTGGATCGCATGAGTATACCAAACCCATGCGCACGGAAAAGATAGCAGCCCTCAGGGCGTCCCTCACCAGACCAAAGTTAGAAGAAATATCTCCCCGCGTTCCACTCGGCCACCCTGGCGCCGATTTTTATCTGAAGAGCGGGCTTCAGCGAGGCGTATTGCATGAGGTTTTTGCCTCAAATGGCCATGAAGCGGCAGCAACCGGTTTCACGGCAGGGCTCGCTGCCCGCATGGCCTCGCGTAAGCATCTGCTTTGGATTCGTCAGGATTTTTCCGCCCTCGAATTCGGCGAGCTTTCGGCAACCGGGTTTCTTGAATTTGGGATTGATCCGGGGCGCATGTTGTTGCTTTGCGTCGGGGATGCGGCGGATGCACTTCGCGCGGCAAATGATGCGCTCTCCTGCGCGGCCTTGGGCGCCGTCGTCATCGAGATACCCGGCAAGCCGAAAATACTCGACCTGATGGCAAGCCGGCGGCTGACGCTCGCCTGCGCGCAAAAAACTGTCACCGCCTTTCTCCTGCGTTTTGGCGCACAACCCGATGCCAGCACGGCGGAAACGCGCTGGCTCGTGCGCGCGGTAGCTTCGCCGCCACTGGAGGAAAACTGGGGCTATCCGGTTTTCGAAGCAGGCCTTGTCCGCAACCGACATGGGCGGACGGGACAGTGGGTCATGGAGTGGAGTTGTGATGATGGTCTCTTCAAGGAAACGGATCGTGGCGCTGTGGTTTCCGCGCCTTGCGACCGACCGGCTGCAACGGCGCGGGAAGCTGCGGCCATCTGAAACGGCGCACGAAGCGCTGCCGCTGGTGGTTGTGACAAAGGTGGATAATGCGTTGCGTCTCTCCGCGGTGGACCGCAAGGCTACCTCGCTGGGCCTTGCCATAGGCCAGCCGCTTGCCAATGCGCGCGCCATGCTACCCGCCCTCAAGGTCATGGCGGCAAACGAGCCCGATGATTTGAAACTGCTCGCCCGCATCGCCGACTGGTGCGACCGCTTCACGCCCTATGTAGCACTCGATGGCCCGCGTGGTCTTCTGCTGGATGTGACCGGTGCTGCCCATCTTTTCGGTGGCGAGCAGGCGCTGCTCAACCGGATCTGTGAAGGTTTGCGGGCCCAAGGCTTCGCCGTGCGAGGCGCCATGGCCGGAACCGCTATCACGGCGTGCGCCTTCGCCCGCTACCGCGATGGCGCCGTCATAGCCCCCGGCGAAGAAGCAGAAATGATAGCCCCGCTCCCTATCGCGGCCCTCAACCTTGATCCAATCACCACCCACGCCTTCCGCCGCGCCGGCCTCAAAACCGTGGGGCAGGTGGCCAGCCGCAAACGCGCCGAGATGACGGCGCGCTTTGGTGCGGCCATGGTCGCAACCCTCGATCAGGCCTTGGGCCATGGCACACAGCCGCTCTCGCCGCGCCTGCCGCTTCCCGATTACTGGAAGGAGCAAGGCTTCGCCGAGCCCATCGCCACGGAAGAGGTCATCCGCGCCACGCTCAAATCCCTCGCCGCTGCCTTGTCGAAGGTTTTGGAACAGCGCGGCGAAGGCGCGCGCCGTCTCGAAGCCGTGTTTTTCCGGGCTGATGGCGCGGTGCGCCGCATCGCCATTGAAATGGGTGTGCCCACGCGCGAGGCCGCCGTCATTGAGCGGCTCTTCCGCGAGAAGCTGGATACGCTCGCCGATCCGCTCGATCCGAGTTTCGGCTTCGATCTCATCCGGCTTTCCGCCAGCCGCGTGGAACGCGCCGCCTGCGAAGCAGCCGATTTTGATGCCAGCAACAATGAGAAAGCCGACATCAGCTTTCTGGTGGATCGTCTGGCCACGCGTTTCGGCAGCCAGCGCATTCTCGCATTCCAGCCGAACGACACACATATTCCCGAAGCAGCATGGGCAGCCGTGCCAGCGCAATATGTGCAACCCTCAAAACTGCCATGGAAAAAAATCCGCAACAGCGGGGATGCGCCGCGCCGTCCGCTGCGCCTCTTCACCAGACCCGAACCTGTAACCCTTCTGGCAACGATGTCAGGGTCGCAACATCTGCGCTGGCGCAAGGCGCAACATGGTGTGGCACACTGCGAAGGGCCGGAGCGCATCGCCATGGAATGGTGGCGCCACCAGACGCCGCAGCTGGCGCGCGATTATTTCCGCCTGGAGGATGGCGAAGGCCGGCGTTACTGGCTTTACCGTACCGGCGTGGTTCCGCAATGGTTTCTGCATGGGGTTTTCGCATGAGCCCCTATGCCGAAATTGCGGTGACGACGAATTATTCGTTCCTGCGTGGTGCTTCGCATCCCTGGGAATTAATTGCGATGGCAAAAAAACTTGGACATGCCGCCATTGGTATTGCTGACCGCAACACGCTGGCTGGCGTCGTGCGCGCCTATGCGGCGCTGCAGGGGAGCGAAGGCAATAAGCCCAAGCTGCTGGTTGGCGCGCGCCTTGTCTTCGTTGATGGAACGCCCGACATCCTCGCTTACCCGACGGACCGGGCCGCCTATGGCCACCTCTGCAGGCTGCTGAGCGCGGGAAAATTGCGCGCCCCGAAAGGCGAATGCCATCTTGCTCTCAACGATCTTCTCAAATGGCAGAAGGATCTGCTGCTGGTGGTGATGGCGCCCCGTCCCGATCACAAGGATGAGGTGGACGAACCTTATAAGAAGTTCTGGAACAAAAACCTTGCTCAAGAGGATGAAGAGGTGGGCGAATTGCCGGATGAAATATATGCCAACAATCCGCAATTAAGCTCTGTCGAAATCCAGTCTCTTTTGGAAAACCTGCTCCGCGCCGCCCCCGGCAGGGTTTGGCTTGGGGTCTCCATGCCGCAAAAGGGCGATGACCGCCGCCGCCTGCGGGAATGGCAGCGCGTGGCGCGCGCAGCAGATGTGCCGCTGCTGGCCACCAATGATGTGCTGTATCACTGTCCTGAACGGCGCAAATTGCAGGACGTTGTCACCTGCATCCGCGAGCATGTCACGCTGAATGAGGCGGGCCGCCTTCTCGAAGCCAATGCCGAACGGTATCTGAAAGCGCCGGACGAAATGGCGGAGCTTTTCCACGAAGCGCTCGATGCTATCGCCGAAACCATCCGCTTTGCCGACCGGATCGCATTCTCCCTCGACCAGCTCATGTACAATTACCCCGACGAGCCCATACCAAAGGGAAAGACGGCGCAGGAGCATCTTGAGGAGATC
>JAHFPK010000215.1 GCA_023266715.1 Hyphomicrobiales bacterium
CAAACCGAACCATTGACGCTTGCTTACTACCTTGGCCTCGCCTTGCCGATGTTTACGGCGTGGACCACTGCTTCAGTCATTGGCGCTGCTGTTGGCAATTCGCTTGGTGATCCTGCCGCCATCGGTTTGGATTTCGCTTTCTCGGCGCTTTTCATCAGCATCATTGCGGGCTTCTGGAAAGGATCGCGCACGGGGGCGGTGCTGGGAGCGAGTGCCGCCGCGGCAGCCATTACAAAACTCTATGTTCCGGGTGCCTGGTACATTGTTACTGGTGGCCTCATTGGAGTTGCTGTGGCGGCGATCCTGCACAAGGACGGAGCGGCATGAGTCTCAATTTTATAGTATTCCTGGCAATCTTCGGCATGGCGCTCGCGACCTATGCCACGCGCGTCAGTGGTCCTTATCTGATGCGCGGTGTAACGGTGAAGGGCAGGCTGAAAACGGCACTTGATGCCCTGCCGCCAGCAATCCTGATGGCCGTCATCGCACCGACGATTTTGACAACGGGGGTAGCTGAAACCATTGCCGCAGCAATCACTGCCACAGCCGCCCTTATGCGATTGCCGTTTGTTGTTACAATCCTGATTGGAGTGGTGAGCATCGTGCTGCTGCGGATGGTGTTGAATTGAACTCAAAATATCCCTCACCCTGAGCCTTGGCACAAGCCAAGGCCTCGAAGGGCTAGTGGAAACGGATAGAGATGCTTCGAGGCTCACGGGCTTTGCCCGCGAGCACCTCAGCACGAGGGACTAAGAAAATGGAGTGCAGGCTTTCTGCAACCAATCCAGTTCCGCGCCTGACAAGTGATCACCCACCTCTTTCAATACGCGGGCGTGGTAGGTGTCGAGCCAATGCAACTCGTCCCGCGTCAGCAGCTTGGTATCAATCAAACGGCGCTCGATGGGGCAGAGCGTCAAGGTTTCAAAACCCAGCATGGGTCGCTCACCGCCAGCTATGTCCTGAGCTTCGTGAATCAGCAACAGATTTTCGATGCGAATGCCAAAATTATTCTGTTGGTAGAAGCCGGGCTCGTTGGAGAGGATCATGCCGGGCTCTAGTGGCGTGCGATCCGACTTGTTGATGCGGGCAGGGCCTTCATGTACCGAGAGATAGGAGCCAACGCCGTGGCCCGTGCCGTGATCGTAATCTAAGCCAGCAGCCCACAGGCTTTGGCGGGCGAGAGCATCGATTTGCGAACCGCAAGTGCCTTTCGGAAAACGGATGCGCGAGACATCGATCATACCCTTCAGCACGCGGGTGAAACGGTCTTTCATTTCTGCGGTGGGTTCGCCGACGATGATCGTGCGTGTGATGTCGGTGGTGCCATCCTGATACTGGCCGCCGGAATCGATGAGGAATATTTCATTGATCTTGAGAGGCAGACAATCATCGGGGTTCACATGGTAATGGGGAATGGCGGCGTTGGGTCCAGCGCCTGCGATGCTGTCGAAGGAGAGATCGAGCAGCATGCCGGTGTCTTTACGGAATTGTTCCAGCTTCTCGGCAACGGACCATTCGGTGAGGCCGCCCTTGGGAGCTGCTGCTTCCAACCAACAGAGGAAGCGGGACATGGCCACACCATCTCTGCGGTGGGCGGCGCGGGCTCCTTCCTGTTCGGTTTTATTTTTCTTTGCCTTGGGCAAAATGCAGAGGTCGGTGGCGTTGATGATTTTCGCCTTGGCCAGCGTCGACTTGATTTTTGCCGGGGCCCAGTTGCTGTCGATTTGGACAACAGATTTTCCAAGGGCCTTGAGCGCAGACTCAAGTTCGGCAGGTTTCTTGATGGTGACCGATTTCTTGAGATGGGACTGCACATCCTCCGGCAATTTTGCCTTGTCGATGAAGAGTTCGGCTTTACCTTTTTTCCTGAGAATGGCATAGGCCAAAACGACGGGCGTGTAGGGCACGTCATGGCCACGGATATTAAATACCCAGGCCACCGAGTCGGGTTGGGTGAGCACCGTGGCGTCGACTCCAGCCTTGCCGAGTAGTTTGGAAATCACCGTCAACTTGTCAGCAACACTCTGACCAGCGAACTGGAGGGGCTGAACCGAGAGGGAAGCCGTAGGCCGTTTAGGTTGATCTTCCCAGATCGTATCGATGGGATTGGGCGTGACGGGTACTAGTTTTGCACCCATCTTCGCACAGGCCGCAGCAAAACGCTCGGCCTGATCGGCGGTAAGCAGCCATGGGTCAAAACCCAGGACATCGCCTTTTTTCAGGTTGCTCGTGATCCATGTGGCTGGCGGGTCATCGATGAGGTGGTGAGGGGTGAACAGTTTGGTATCCACCTGCTGGCGCACCTGGATGGTGTAACGGCCATCGACGAAAATGGCGCCCTTGTTGAGGGTGAGAATGGCCATACCCCAGGAACCGGCGAAGCCTGTGAGCCAGCGCAGGCGCTCGGCATAGGCGGCCACATATTCCCCCTGGAATTCGTCCTGCCGGGGCACAATCAGCCCGGTGAGCTTCAGTTTTTTGAGCGTTTGCCGGAGCGAGGCTGCGCGAGATTTGTGAGTCATTTCCGAAGCTTAACCTCGACTATTGATTTGGGCAAAAGGATTTACTTGCTTCCTGCGTCAACTTGTTCCATATCAGCGGGATCGAAAACTTGGGCCGGACGATTGGCCGCTCTGCCACCCGCTAGGGTTGCGCGCATGCAAAGACTCCTCCAACGATCGACTACACGGGTCTTTATGCGCTGCTTTTGCATTTCATCAAGGCCTCACTATAACCCAACTGAAGGACGATCCCATGAATACGGGTACTGTAAAGTGGTTCAATGAGCAAAAGGGCTACGGCTTTGTTCAACCGGACAACGGAAGCAAGGACGTTTTTGTTCATATTTCCGCTGTTGAGCGCGCCGGTCTGCGCACTCTCAAGGAAGGCCAGAAGGTCTCCTTTGAAATCGTGACCGATAAGCGTACGGGCAAGAGCTCGGCGGGCAATCTGACTGCTGTTTAATCGCTAGCAAGCAAGTTTGCGAATTACGGTGCCCGACCAATAGGTCGGGCATTATTTTTTTATTGTGCAGTGCAAAAATTAGGCTGACACATTTCATGCTTAATTAGCATGCCTTAACACCAGAAATTCTGCAAATTATCCCAATCTCGCATTCCTGGTCTTATCTAGTTTTCAACTATTGTGACCGAACAAAGGCGTAAACCATTGAATAATTGTCATATTTCAAGCGTATAAGATCTGATACGCAGATTAACAGAACATGAATATTGTTATGTAAATTATGCATGGCAGATGCGGTAGGTTAGCTCTACGAATGGGGCGGTCTGCAACATATATAGACGATGTAGTTGTGCGACGCACAAGGATTAACACCTCAAGGCATCGATTTCAGTCGGTTTCTTGGGAAGATTGAAGGAGAAAGACCATGACGACCACCACCTATGGCCGTGAGGCCATCCACAACAAGGGCTCGGAATTTGGCCCCGGCATTATGGGCCGCGTGAAGAGCTATTTCGCGCGCACCCGCGCCGAGCGCCAGCTGCACCAGCTGGATGATCGTATGCTTGCCGATATCGGCGTGCGCCGCTCGGAAATCGAAAAGATGGTTTGGGGCAATTAATTTTAATCATGTTGTTATCGGCAAAGTCATGCAACTTTGCCGCAACATGCTCTAAATCCTGATCCCATCTCTGTGCCTACAGCACCGGAAACCGAATGCCCGAAGTGAATTTGCTTCGGGCATTTTTTTGTTTGCCTGGCTTGGTTTAACAAAAGAGGAATTTAATCCTTGACAGCGTATGGTGCTTGGGCTATAAACAGCTATTCTCCAAAATTGTAAGTTACGCTTGTGAGCGCAAAGCCCTTTGAGACAAGGGCATCGCTGAAATCCAATCGGCATTTCGAATGAGAGCCACGGTACAACACACGCGAAGCGGATTTTGGAAATTAATCCAGCTCCCAGCCGGCGCCCTTGGCGGTTGAAAGTGAATGCCCGGAATGGATGAGTTTCGGGCGATTTTGTTTGACGGGGTTGGTGAAAATCAATGTGGCCCAGTTGCCGAGGAACAGTGTTTGAGTGGAGACCATGCCGCGGTTACGATAGGAGGCCTGAACCCAGCGCACCTGATCTCGCGTCAAGCCCGACAGGATGAGATTGCCGCCGGGAGCGAGGATCGAAGCCAGGCCTTGGGCAAGGCTGATCAGGGGCCGTGCCAGGATGTTAGCAAAGATCAGGTCGTAGGGAGCGCCGGTTGCAATTTTCGTGTGCTTGAGGCCTGGAGCCGTGACACTTTGAACAAGTGGGGACACGCCGTTCAGTTCCGCATTCAGAATTGTGACGCGCACGGCTTCGGGATCAACATCGGTTGCAAGGGTTTTCTGTTTTGTTGCCTGGGCGGCGGCGATGGCGAGAACGCCTGTCCCGCAGCCGAGATCGAGAATGTTTTTTGGCTTGCGGCGTTTTAGCAGCGCGTCAAGAGCAAGAAGGCAACCGGTCGTGGTGCCGTGGTGGCCGGTCCCGAAGGCAGTGCCTGCATCTATTTCAAGAGGCACTCCTCCGTGACGCCTGCGTTCGCGGTCGTGGGAGCCATGAAGAAAAAACCTTCCTGCGACTACCGGGGCCAGGCCTTCAAGCGAATGTTTTACCCAGTCGGTATCCGGAAGCAGTGAAATAACGCCCGCCGGCAAGTGCAGGAGCTGTTGTGCTTCTTCGGCTTCCGCATGGGTTGAAAAATAGGCTGCAGTCTCCCAAAGGTTTTCTGCCTCATCGGTTTCATTGACCGTGACAGCCAAGGGCTCAATCCGAAAATCATTTTCGAACCGGATTGCGGTTTCTTCCGCCGCCGCGAGTGACAGGGCAGGGATGGTGAGAATGACACGCGCCATGGTCATGCGGGGGCTTTAGCTTGCCCCGCACTCCACGTCCATCAGGTCAGCGGAACAATCTGAATTTCAACGCGGCGGTTCTGGGCTTTGCCTGCCGCACTGGCATTGGAAGCGATGGGTTGGCTTTCACCGAAGCCCTGGACCGAGAAACGCTGGCTGTCGAGCTGCTGGGAGACAAGGTAGTGAGCCACGGAATTGGCCCTGCGGCTTGAGAGTTCCTCGTTGTATTCGTCGGAGCCATCGGAGTCGGTGTGGCCGTTCACATCGACCAGCGTCTGGTTGAATTCG
>JAHFPK010000216.1 GCA_023266715.1 Hyphomicrobiales bacterium
GCATTTCAACCATGCCGGCGGAGGAGAGCGAACATGCATAGAAAAATTCTTGTGGCCAATGATGGTTCGGGCGGAGCGGCCAAGGCCCTTACCGCCGCCATCGCACTTGCCAGGCAGGCCAAAGCGGAACTCCACATGATTTGCGTGGAGGAACTGCCGCGGTTTCCCACCTCGGTTGAAGAAGTGATCGAGGAGAAACAGGAAGCCAGCCACCGCTTCACCGAAGTGACTGCGAAGGCCACAGCCGAGGCCAAGCTGCACCGCATCAAGCTCACGGCCCATGTCTCGGCGGGGCATGCCGTGCCGCGCATCGTCGAGGCAATTGAGCAGCATCACTTTGATCTGCTGGTGGTGGGCTTCATGGGACATACGGCGCTCTACAACCGGCTGATCGGCGGCACGACGGACCGGTTGGTGGAAATGGCTCCCTGTTCGGTGCTGGTGGTAAAATGAACGCAGCTGCGGTACGAACTGAAACGATAACCCTGAAGCAAGTGGAGTGAGACGTGCTGCAGACCTACATTTACATCATGATCGGCAGCGCGCTGGGTGGTGCCGCGCGCTTCTGGTGTTCCGGCTTCATTGCCCATAATTTTGGCGAGACGTTTCCGTGGGGAACGATCATCGTCAATGTGGTTGGGTCTTTCGTGATCGGCTTTTTCGCAACGCTGACCGGGCCAGACGGCCGGTTTCTGGTCAGCGGCAATACCCGTCAGTTCGTCATGGTCGGCATCTGCGGCGGCTACACCACGTTTTCATCCTTCAGCCTGCAGACGCTGAACCTGATACGTGATGAAGAATGGCTGCAGGCCACCGGCAATGTCACTCTGTCGGTTGTATTGTGCATGTTTTCCGTCTGGCTCGGCCATATAGCCGCCGCCAGTCTCAATCAGCTAAAAGGAGCGTGAGCCATGCAGATTCCGAAAGAGGCGACCTTGCTCCGCATCTTCATCGGCGAGAGCGACCGGTTCGATCATAAACCGCTTTATGAAGCGATCGTCCTCAAGGCCCGCGAAATGCACATAGCCGGAGCGACGGTGCTGCGCGGTCCCATGGGCTTTGGCCATTCGAGCCGCCTGCATACGGCGAAAATCCTGCGGCTGTCGGAAGACTTGCCGTTGGTGATCGAGATCGTCGACAGCGAAGACAAAATCAAAACCCTCCTCGATGTCATCGACGGAATGATGCAAAGCGGGCTGATCACGCTTGAGAAAGTGAGGGTCCTTCAGTATGGGCCGTCAGCGACCGCGTAATCCTGCAGGTGCGAGCGGTCCATTGGTCCCCATTGAAGGCCCATCGAATGCTAGTTGCAGATGCTATGAGATTTATTGCTCTGATACAGGCGAGCATGACCATGCTTAAATCATTTAAGTCGGATCGCTGGACGAGGAGACAAACATGCATATAGTTGTGGGCAGTTGGCAGTTTTGGGCAATCATGTCAGCTGTATTCGCGGCCCTGACAGCGATTTTAGCCAAGGTCGGAGTAGAGAATGTTGGTTCCGATTTTGCAACATTCTATCGGACAATTATCGTCGTGCTTGCTTTGGGATTATTATTGCTTGCGACTGGGCAGTTGGAAATTCCGAAGGACGTCTCTGGAAGGACCTATTTGTTTCTTACATTGTCTGGACTCGCAACCGGAGCCTCTTGGCTTTGCTACTTTAAAGCCTTGAAGCTCGGGAATGCCTCGCAGGTTGCCCCTATTGATAAACTCAGTGTGGTTTTGGTTGCTGTCATTGGCGCCGTTTTTCTTGGCGAGAAGCTCACAGGTACCAACTGGACGGGCGTTGCGATGATTGGCGCGGGCGCGGTGCTCGTAGCTCTTAAATGAGCCATTGAACTTATTAGACCCGCATTCGCCATATAACACGCTAATTTCTGGTGCAGTTGGTGCGATTCAGATATAATAATCAATAACTTAACCTGACTCGAACGAGGCCGTCATGGAGAACCCAATGGGTGAATCAAATGATGGGGTTCTCACGCTCGATTTCGACCGCAGACTGACGCTGCAGTTTTGTGGCTCTGTCATTACCTCCGATGCCGGATTGCTGGCTTACCGTGAACTCGACGATGCCCTCGGTCTTAGCATAATGGCAGGCGAGATGCTCGCCGACACGCACTGGCAGGAACGGCCGCCATGCGCTGGTTGGGTTGCTGCGGCAATCGGTGTTCGGACGGCTTGCCGGATATGAGGATGTCAATGATGCCGAGCGCCTGCGCCATGATCCGGCGATGCGCTGGATTGTTGATGGCAAAGCAGCTTTTGGATATGCGGCGTCATCCAGCTGACCAGCCTCAAGGAGAAGCTGATCAAGATCGGCGCGAAGGTCGTCAGTCATGGCCGCTATGTCGCCTTCCAGATGGCCGAAGTCGCTATCCCGAGACAACTCTTCGCTGACATCCTGCAGCTGATCGCCGAACTGCGGCCACCGCCTGATCCAGAAGCGGCGTGGGTGGTTTGGTTGTCATGCGTTCAAGCGAAAACCAAGGCACAGCTATGCCTTGATCAAGAAGAAAACGACCATTATTGCGCGGATTGGGCTGGTGTCACCGACTTCGAAGCATCGCAAACCCCAAAGCGAAAGCCCAGTCTTGCCTATGACGCCAGTTTGCGCAATCATTGAACTTAACAAAGCAGTCATCTGGTGGATGTCGGTTGACATGGTTTCATCCGTGAAATGTCAGCAGAAGCAGATTTAACTGCCAGCTGGAATGGAGGAGTTATGGCCGGAACGACAACGCAGAGATTGACCCGCCGCGAAGCGGCGGGATTGTTGGTGGGTCTCCTGGGCTTCGCAGCCGTGTCGCCCGCACGGGCGGACTCTGATAGCACCGAAGATGCCCGTGGCGCCGGAACCTATGTCAGCAAGATTGCGGCGGAGGTGATGGGATTGGCCAATGGCGGCGGAAGTGGAGATGCCTTGCGACCAAAGTTTGTCGCCATCCTGAACAAGTATATCAACATCCGCGGCATCGCGAGTTTTGCCCTTGGCCAGTATCAGTCGAAACTGGCGGGTACGGAAAAGGAACAGTTCTACTCGCTCTTCGGCAATTATGTGGCCTCGCTGTTCGTGGCCTATGTCGCCGATTTTCGTGGCTCCGATTTGAAAATCACTTCCACCACGTCGCAAGGCAATTTCACTACGATCACCAGTGCGATCGTGTCGAAGGGCATGGGACGCGAACAGGTCAAGTGGCGGCTGGCCTCGACGGGCGGCGCCTACCGGATAAGCGATATCAACGTCAAGGGCGTGTGGCTGTCGATCGCCACCAAGAAGCGTTTTGGTGATGTGCTCAAACATTCGGGCGGCGACTTTGGCGCCCTCTTTGCAGAGCTGAAAAAAGCCGACACCTGGTAATCGCCACGCTCTGCCCAGGACTCGTTGATCTCCATCAATGAAGGCCCTGCTCCGTTACGTCAGAGTGAAGGCAAATAAGACCTTAAATAGTTCAGCACCATTTCTCGTCCCGAATAACCAGTAAGATGAGAGTATTCGCAGACAATCACCTTTTGAAAATCGGGCGGTTTAAATTAGACTCTCCGACAGTCCAGCGCAGCACGTAATTCACCTAATGAACCCCGATGGTTGGGTCCAATCCTGCCCCGATTATCTGCATCTTGATTTGGGCATGAGTGGTGCCCTCATCCGCCCTGTCGGCCATCTTCTCCCATGCCAAGAGGCACGGGAGAAGGCGCTAATCCTAAAAAGTTTTGCCTTCGCCCGTGAGCGAAGCGAATGGGAGAAGGTGGCGCGACGCGCCGGATGAAGATCCCTCGAATTGACCCCAACAATAAATAAAGCCCGGAAATTTCTTTCCGGGCCTGAAATTACGTGGCTGGCGGCTCACTTGGCGGCGGCGCCTTGCGCTCCGCCATGAAGCGGTCAAACTCGTCCTGGTCTTTCGCCTTGCGCAGCCGCGCAAGATGTTCCCGGAAAGCTTTCTGCTCTTCATCCAGCTTGCGCCGCTCTTCTTCAAGACGCGCTAGTTGCGTGCGCTTGTACTCATCAAATGCGGCATTACCCGACGAGGCAAAACCGTAACTTGCCGAACGCCAACTATCGGAAGATGGCATTTTCCAACCGGCCCATGGCGCATTGCCCTGGGCGGCACCCGACCACATTTCACCGTTCTTCAATTTCAGGAAAAGGGCCAGAAGTCCAAGCGGCCAGAAAATGATAAAACCCACGACCATGGCGATAATTTCATAGGCAGACCAATGCTTTCTGCCCCAGCGGCAACCCCTGCGGGATTGCTCTTCAGCGCCCAGATTATTCTCAAAAGTGCCCGATGCGGCGTGTGACATGAATGTCCTCCTCTATGCCTGACAGGACAACAGGTAGGAAGGAGTTCTGCGGTTTCAATGGAATTCTAAAATATTCGGACTGCCGCCGCGCCGACCGCGCGCCATTCCACCGCAATCACCCCTCGACCGCAAGCGGCAGATGCAATAACGTCCTTTTACATCTGTCGTTTTAAGGGGCGTTTGATATGGCATCGGTCGGCGTTGTTGATGTGCGAAAGTCCTACGGCGCACAGGAAATTATCCACGGCGTCTCGATTGATATCAAGGACGGGGAATTCGTCATTCTGGTAGGTCCTTCCGGTTGCGGAAAATCCACGCTGTTGCGCATGATCGCAGGGCTCGAGCCCATCACCTCCGGCGATATCAAGATCGGCGAGCGGGTGGTGAACTTCCTGCCGCCAAAGGACCGCGACATCGCCATGGTGTTCCAGACCTATGCGCTTTATCCCCACAAGACGGTGGCCCAGAACATGGGCTTTGCCCTGATGCTGCGCCGCGCGCCCAAGTCGGAAATCGAAACCCGGGTGCGGCGCGCCGCCGAAATTCTTGACCTCGTGCCCTACCTTGATCGTTACCCGCGGCAATTGTCCGGCGGGCAACGCCAGCGCGTGGCCATGGGCCGTGCCATCGTCAGGGATCCCAAGGTCTTCCTGTTCGACGAGCCCCTCTCCAATCTCGATGCCAAGCTCCGCGTGCAGATGCGGGCTGAAATCAAGGAACTGCATCAGCGGCTGAAAACCACGACGGTCTATGTCACCCATGACCAGGTTGAAGCCATGACCATGGCCGACCGGATCGTTGTCATGCATGACGGGATTG
>JAHFPK010000016.1 GCA_023266715.1 Hyphomicrobiales bacterium
TTGCTACGGGGCGAACCCAGATCACGGCTTTTCTTGGGAGGACGCCAAGAAGCACCTCATCGACTATCACCAACAGCGCATTGATTACTACCGATACCTTAAAGAAAATGAATACTTTCAGTATTCAGACACCATGGGCACCTTGGGCGAAACAGCGGAACAAATTAAGGCAGAAAAGATATGAACGAAGATGTTTGGTATGCGACGCTTCTCGAACGCTTTCCAGAAGGCACACCAATGACATTAGATCAGTTCAAATGGCTAACGCTAGAAAGCGCAACCATGAATGAAGAGGGGCAATGCTGGCCTCCGTACCTCACCGATTTTTTTGCGTTTCACAATCGGTTAACGCGGATGAACCTGGACGGCCTAGTCAAGAGAAAGAATTTCCGCATGGACGAACCAATATTGCCCTACCTCATAACCGAATCTGGACTTGAATATCTCAAAACTACACCTCGCCCAACCATGGGCACCTTGGGCAAAGATTTGGAACAGAATAAGGCAGAGAAAGCATCGTCAGATGTATAATTATATCAAATACTTATGGTGGGCGGTACAGGGTTCGAACCTGTGGCCCCTACCATGTCAAGGAAATCGCCTTGCCAAAAGTCGAACGATTTCAATGAACACAGGTGCGTTCGGGCTTCTTTCGTTCACTACAGGTTCGCACACAATCATGGGCGACCTTGGGCGGGTGGCGATATGAGCATGTCATTTGCCTATGCCGATCCGCCCTATCTTGGCTGCGGAAAACTATATGACAAGAACCATGCCGAAAGCCGCGTTTGGGATGACCCGCAATCGCATCAGGACTTGATTACACGCCTTTGCGACGAATACCCGGATGGCTGGGCTATGAGCTGCTCGTCGCCGTCCTACCACATTCTCAGGGCCATGTGCCCGGATGACGTTCGCACAGGAATCTGGGTTAAGCCCTTTGCCGTCTTCAAGCCGAACGTGAACCCCGCCTATGCCTATGAGCCTGTAATCTTTCGGGGCGGGCGAAAAAGAGGCCGTGACGTTGATACGGTTCGGGATTGGGTTTCGGCCAATATCACCTTGAAGCGTGGCCTCACCGGAGCAAAGCCAAGGGAGTTTTGCCGCTGGGTTTTCGCCTTCCTCAACATGCAGCCGGGGGACATTTTCACAGACATTTTCCCCGGAACCGGGGCAGTTGCAGCTGCGTGGGCGGAATGGTCAGGAACGTCTGGAGAGAATGAAGGCCTGCCATTTGGAGAAGTCGCATGACCCATTGGTTCACTACAGGTTCCGGAGAATACGTAACAGGAGAAGTGATTTGAGCATCATATCTGTTGAAGTTCCTGCGCACGGCTACAATCGAGCGATTGGCTTCCTTCAAGAATTTTGGGATGCGCCGAATGACGCTGATCTTGAACTTATGCTGGGCACTATGGATGACGGCTCACCGGCCATTGCAATTCGATTGAACGGGAAGGTTCATGGTCTCTCGATAAAGGAAGCACGAACCCTAGCCGATATAGTTGAGGAAACTATGAACAAATTTCCATGTGAACCTGAATCGCAAACATTCCCAAATTTAATTTTACTGCTCCGGACGGGCGCAGACAAGGCGGAACAGCAGATGGCCACCCCATGACATTACCAAGCGACGGACAGCCCCATCAATGGTTTCCAAAGGGAGCAGATGGAATTTATCGCCAAACACGCGAGCATCGGCAGATGGAACTCATTGATGCTGCACGGTGGGTTGCCCGCGAGAATGTGATGAATCCATATCTGAAAGAGGATGAACGCAAGGCCATAGCCGATTATGGATACCGTGGAATCAGAAGCGACATATCCGCCGCCTTCATTCTAGCGCACCGGGAACGGATTTATCATTATGCATTCTCTACAATGAGAAAAACCGCCACTGACTGGATTGAGTGGTTCGAGAATGTTGAGTCGCACGTTGGCGAGAAGATCAGGAATCACGCCATAGCGCAGGGACATTTTGTAGGTGTTGATTGCCATGCGCCGCTTTTTGCTGACACCTGGCGGGCTTATGGCGAGCGCTGCAAACGGGAACAGCCATATCAAGGAAGAGGTGAAAGATGAGCGCGAAGGAAGCAGAGAAAATTTGGAACAAAGCCATTCAAAGCGCCGCAAATATCGCTCGGTCAAACGGGGCTTATGGCACTTATTACGACATTCTGAAATTGAAGAAGGCGCTTAGCACAGCGACAAACACCTCATGACCTCCCCATCTTCTCCCAAGCCACTCCCAGCGAGTGAATGGCAACCGATTGAAACTGCGCCGAAGGATGGGAAGCGGATTATCGTTTACTGTCCAAAACTGGACGGGCCAAAAGAAAACATCGTGTCCTATCAAAGGAACGGCACCAATTTTCCGTGGCGAGCGGATGAAGGCAATTTGCTGCAGCGCGACCAACCCACCCACTGGATGCCTCTGCCGGAGCCTCCCGCTGGGGATGAGAGCGAAATGGAAGGACAAGGGAAATGACGCGAGCAAGCATCCACTTTTTTGTCGGAAACAAAGAATATGCCATGCGAACTTGGTTTTATGTTCCGCGCGTTGGCGATGAAGTCGTGCTTGGCCACGGCACCGACCGAAAATCATACTGCATCGAGCGCGTAGTTTGGGGCAACGATGAAGAAGACTGGTTTGCCCGAAATTATGCTGAAACTGCCACGCCACAGCGCGTCAACATTGAAATTAAGGAAATCCCATGACCAATTCCCCCTCCCCAGAAGCGTTAAGGGCTGTGCTGAAGCCGTTCGCTGAGGCGGCGCAGTGCTCACCAACGAAGGGCGTGTTTTATATCCCTGACGAGCATCCCATGATTATCAGTTTCCGCAATAACAAGAACGTCCCGATCACTGTAACCATGGGCGACCTCCGCCGTGCAGCCGAAGCCTACGCCGCCCTCTCTGCACAATCCGCCATAGCGGAGCCGAACAGTGCCGAGCATGTCGAAGAAGCGGCAAAATTACTTTGCTCTTGGATTGGCTACGCTTGGGAAGGTTGTGGCGATATGGATATTTCAGACGAATACCCAGATTGGGCATATAACGGCATTGGCACCAAGGACATGCAGGGCGGCAAACCAGCCCTAAGAAAAATTGCCCGCGCCATGCTCGCCGCAGCACCCGCCATACAGGTGAAGCCATGACCGACATTGAAGCCATTGAAGCGCTGGCGAGAGCGGCGACTCCGGGGCCTTGGCACGTCAGGGGTGCTCGAGGCCGAATGGAAAGGCAAGAGTGGCGTCTGGTTGATCGTTATGATGAAGCAGCCAAGAAAGACGAAAACATAGCTTGTGTTGGATACGACCCGCGCAACGGGCTTGGCGAAACTGACGCACAATTCATCGCCGCAGCAAATCCCCAAGCCATCCTCTCCCTCATCGCCAAGCTGCGGGAGATGGAAGAAGCTTTAAAGGAGGGAGAAAAGCCATGACATTTGATGATATAAATGGTCTTGAGGATGCTGCATGGACAACCATTCCACCAGACACCCGTAAGCGCCTATTTGCCCTTGCGCGTATAGGCGCTGCTGTGAAGCCGAGGCCGATTAAGGAAGCGCCGAAGGATGATACTGTTTTGGTCTGGATTTCTCCGGGGCCTAACCATTCTTACTACAAAGACGGGGAACATTCTTCGTGGCGTGAACACTACATTGATGACAAAGGCGTTCTTTGTGAGACCGGAAATTGGCTACCAATAATTGGCGGCGCTGATGGTATATGGCAAGGAACCCACTTCATCTCGCTTTCCGCCCTCCCAACCCCGGATAACATGGAGGGGTGAGAATGCAAAGAGCCGCCCCAGCATTTAAGCGGGAGCGGCTCTAAGGTTTAAGTATTGCAAGTGTAACAAACCGCCTGGCAGGGCGTGACGCCAACTCCCGACAAACGAAACACGCCACGGAGCCGCGTGGCCCGGAATTCAATGTTGGATAGTCAGATACAAACCGACATTACTTCATGCATTCCCGCTTATACGTCCTGCGAAGGCTGGCAATGGCTTCCTTACGGGGTCGCTGCAACGCTGCAACTTCTTCAGCGGAGAGGCTCTTGAGTCGTTCAATGTCAGCTTTTGCCAGTTGGCAGAAATCACTGACAGCGGTTGCCTTCTCGCCACCAGAGCAAAGCAGGCCGGTTCCGAGAATGGCTATGAGGCAGATGTTCATTAGATTTCGTCCCAGCCGTCGATATAAACAAAGTCCTGTTCCATCATTCACCTCTCAGTTCAGAGTCAAGCGCATCATCGGTCATCCCGGCAATCTCGGCCCTGACCTGATCGGCGATTCCGGAGCGGCGCGTGATCTCCACCACTTGCCGGCCGATTTCAGCCTTGGCTCCAGCGTCGAGCAGTTTCTTCTCCCGAAGGTAGTTCGCCAGCGTTGAAGCCAGCGACAGGAATACCTTGAGAAGGCCCAGCCAGCCCATTAGGCCGTCTTGTTTGGAATCAGATAGACCAGGATCGGCGTCAGGATGCCGATGACCGAAGTGACTTGCGCTTCGGTGAAGCCCAGCGTGATGCCAAATTGGTTTTGCAGGATGAAGAGGAGGCCCATCACCAGCGCGACAAGGGCCTTATCCATGGATGTAAACATAGGTATTTCCTTTCAGTGTTGAGTTGTAAGCACGTTCACTTGTCAGCAATGGTCAAAGCAGAAGCTTCCCATGATGCTGACAAGAATAAATACGGCAGCGATGGCCGCGCCGATTACGAGAACTTGTTTCCATGTAACCATTTTTCATCTCCTATACTTGCCCGACCTGAAACATTGCAGCGATTGACCAATAGAAAAACACGACAAGCGCTATGGCTGGCGGGTAGATTGTGAGAATGTGGAACCACAGGGGTTCGGGGTCTGGCATGGTCAGGCTCTCCCAAACAGCTTTGCCAGCCATGCCCAGAAGCCCGTCTTTTGGGGCACAGGCTGGCTTGGCACGGGGTTTGGTGCCATGGGGGCTGGAATATGGGGAGCGGGCTCTACGGGCTTCTCAGGGGCAACGGCAGACGTTGTGACAAGCGCTGCCTCAAACTTCCTGGCATAGCCTGCTATGAGGTCCGCTTTGTCGTTTCCGTTCACAACCCGGCGCATGTTCTTGAAGTCGCCTTGGGGATAGTCACTCAACTTCTTGCCCGTGAACCAGCCCCGCGTCATGCCGTTCACAATGACGACAGCGGCAATATCCGGCTCAAGTGCCCGTTCGGGATTGGCTGCGAGGTCAACCCCCACAATGGTTCCGGCTTTGACGTAATTCGCCCTGCCCGTGATCTGGACGTAGCCGCGGCCCCGAAACTTGTAGCCGTCGCCCTTGATCGTGTTGCCGAGCGCCTTGGCCTTCGCTGAGGATGGCTCGTACATGTCAAAATAGGTGCGATTGCCCCGCTCGATGATGGGTTGCATCGTGGCCGCTGTTTCGTGCCATGCTGTTGCTAGGATATAGGCCCGCCATGCGACAGGGAGGCCATTCGTGGCATTGAGAAGGACATTGAAGCCGTCAACTTGGCTTTGCTTCAGAGGGCCGAAACTGGCGCGGACGGAATCAAAGAAACTCATGTTTCACCTATAGTTCCAAATGAGGCGCTTCGGGCTCGCCCAGCTTGTCAGGCATGGCCGGCGGCTGTGGAAGTGGATAAAAATTAGGTGGCCTTTCAATGTCCCAGCTCCATTCGAAGTGCATCATGGCTTGCCCGCCATTGTTTGGGTCTGCGAACAGGTCTTGCAGCCTTTCCGCCTGCCGGTCATCCCATGGCAACCTGACCGAACGCGGCTCATCGTTCGTATCAATGTAGACGAAAATGGCAACGTCTTTGATCATTTTTGCCCCAAGCACGCGGTAGTCGCCGTTGATATCCCACATAGCCCACATGGGCCTTGACCATGAAAGGCTTTCCAGCGAGGCAGCGGCGAGCAAGGGGAGGCCAAGAATGAACAGGCTAACCGCAGCCCATCGGCCACGATCCGCCCATCTGGACCATATCGCCAGCCACGCGAGAAGGCCAAAGAGCGATGCGATGGCAAGCGAGAGGAGTGCTACTGTGTTCACTGCCCGAAGCCTCCGGTTGCTGGCTGTTTTCCAGCCGCCCGCAATTCTTGAAACACAGAATTCAGGCTGCCGGGAACCATATCGCCTTTCGCGTCAAGTTTGAACCGGATGGCAGTGCGTTCTTGGCCGTTGGCCTTGAGTTCAACCGTTGCCGTGGCGAGCGTCCGGGTGCCCTTGCCGGTCGCATTGTTGGCGGAAAGGCCCACTTCGACATTGACCTTTTGCGGCAGCACGGGACAACGGAAACAATGGACGTTCACGATATACTCGCCGGCCGGATTCCCGCGCGAATAGCTGCTTTCGTAATTGATGCCGGAAAGATCAGGGAAGGTGCCCAGGTCATCGCGCAGCAGGTTCCAGAGAACCCCGCCCTTGTTTGAATATCCCACCGGATAGGGCTCGCCCGGCCCGGTCACCCAGAGGTCTATGTCGGTATCGCCCAGCGGCCAGTTGATCGCAACCGTGACATTGCCCGGCGGCTTTACGCCGTCATCCTTCTTCTTGTTCTGGCTGATCTGCACCAGCGAAATGAACCAGGCGAAGACGATAATGCCAATGGTTCCAAGAAGCACATCGCGGAAAACGACGGCAGGGCCAGTCCGTTTCATTTGGAATCTTCGATCATCAAAACCGTGCTTGTCTTGAGCATTCTCAGATTGACGATATGAACGCACCAGACCATGGCGCTGACAATGGTGGAACGGAAGGCCGTGCCGATACCATTGCCAAGCATCGTTGCGGTTTCAACAACTTTTGAGGGATCGCTTAGGCTTTCAGGATTGAAACTGTGGAGCATGATCACGACGCCGATGGCCGTGCCAATGAGCCCTACGACTACGATGAGGTCTGCCACATCGTCAAGATGGGCGTTTTTTTCGATAAACTTCGCCGCGTTGATCCGCAGAGACGCTCCGGTCTTTATCCGGTTGAGTGCCGAGCTTACCTTGATGGCCCGCCAAAGCAGCGAGAGCGTTCCGCCCGCATACAGAACCATGGCTATGTAGGTCATATACGAGGCGTCATGCAAAAACATGTCCGCCACGAAACCGCGCTGCCAGGCCCATACCAGGGCGGCGCCGCAAAGAATATTGAAAATCATCAGGCGGTAAATCAGGAGGTTCTTCAGCATTTGCCGTCTTTCAATTGAGGAAATGGGACGCAAACGCAAACATAAGAAACTGACGCGCCAAAAATCATTGATGTGGCTGGATGAGCGCATCCACGAGATGGTCAATCTGGCCTTCAATCCTTGTATTTTGGGCGTGCATGGCTCCTTGGGTTATTTCCATGCGCTGGGCCTGCTGCTTGAGCCCGTTAATGTCGCCACGAATGAGATCATTGTCCTGGGAAAGGTCTTTTACCTCTTTGGCGATCTCTGCAAATGCTTTTGGATCAACGCCCTGCTCGACAAGCATCTGCTCGAAAGCATCGGCCGCATAAGATTTAAGGATTGGACCGGAGAAAGCATAGAGTATTGCGAGAGGCGTCGCCATGATGGTGAGGATGCGCAATATCTTGCCAAGCAATGATGCTGAAAACCGTTCTACAAAATCAGGCATTCACTGCGCTCCGAATTCAATCGTCGTTTCCATGCCCGACACCATAGCTAAAAGTGCTCATTTATTTCGGCTTCTTTCGCAATTCAGGGTAAAGCCGCTTCATTTCGGCGCGCGCATAGTCGCGGGCGTCCTCAAAAGCGTTCTTGATGACCTTGATATTGTCATCGGGCTGGCGCTTTGCCCAGGCCGGGACGGCGATTTTGCGCTCCAGTATTTCAACGGCGCGCTTGCCTGCAATCTCGGTGTATTTGTCATATTGCTCAGGCGATAGCGGATTGCCGTTGATCTCGCTTTTGGGCACGGAGGGGAAATAGTGGAGTTTCAGCATCTCCCGGCCAATGGGGAAATCCTTCTCGGTGGACACATAGATGCTGGAGAGAATGTCTGGACCCAACGCTCCTTCCCGGCGAATTTCCTCACCGAAGATGTTGCGCCGGGGCGGCAACGTCTGTGAGTAATAAGGCAGTCGGGCCTTTATGGCGTCCAGCGTGGTGCGAGCGTCACGGAGGACTGGGTCAAAATAGGCTTGGTTGATCTGATTGACCACGGAAGGGACAACCGATCCGGCCAAGTTCCTGAGATACGACGCACCATAGCGTTCTGATTCGTGGATAGCTTCAATGAATCTGGCGGGTCCTGATAGCCAAGTCTTATCCAGAAGGTTGTTGGAAATGGCGCCGATAATCATGGCCCCTACCTTGTCCGCATCCGCCTCCGAAACGGCCTCGCCAAGCTCAATCATGTCAGCGGTGACGCCGATGATAAGAGCGAACGGATCATAACGCTGGTAACTGTACCATTTCCCGCCAACCTTGATGCTGTATGGCTGGTGGAACTTGAGCCAAACCGCCCTTTCTTCAGGATCATCTGGCCCCGCCCCGCTGATCATGCCTGCAAGGGCGTAAGAAGCAGTGACTGCGGCGATGGCAGAACCCAGCGCCATGCGGGCAATTTGGGTGTCCCGGGCGACGTTTCCATTCTTACCGCTAAGATTCTCGCGCACGCCCTGCATCAGGAAACCGAAGGGAGTGCGTTCGGCCGCATACTTCATCAGGTTTCCAGGAGTCCGGATGAACGGTAGAATGAGGTAGCCCCCGGGAATCTTGTCACGCAAGCCTGTAATGTGTGAGCCGATGGGGCCAAGTTTGGATTGAAAAGTGCTATAAATTGCAGCCTCATGGGCTGCCTTTTTCATCGAAGGCGGCGGATCGTCAATCAATTCTGAAATGCGTGTTGACAGTGATTTGCCAGTCTTTTTCTCGCGCAGTGCCTGACGAGTGGCAAGGGTGTGCAGTTCGGCGCGGTAGTTCATCGCCTTGAACAGATCGTCTTCCGCCATCAGGAGAGTTCCTGGGGTACGGACAATTGTTCCGAGCACGCCTGGAATAGCCCTCTTGCGATGGTTCTCCAGTTTGGAGACAAGATCGGTTGGTTCCCCGGTCTTGATGGTGGCGGCGGCAGCGACCAGCCCGTCCTTGGTGCCCTCAATCAGGCCCGACAGGCGTGCGGTTGCCTCCATTATCCTGACTTTTTCGCCGCCATGGAAGGTGCCAATGGTGGCGGCCACGGCAGTTTCTGGAATCTGCCAAAGGGCCGGAATGATATTACCGCCAATGTTGGTGGTGTGCGTCCGTGGGCCAGACAAGATGGCATTGATCCAGAACTCCCTGATCATATCCCATACAGTGACCTTGAAGGCCTCGCGGGTGAATTTGTTGATCTTGGCCGGATCATTGAGGGCATCAATCATCTGGGCCAAGTCAATGGCGGCATCCTGCCCCAACTTGTTTTTTGCCCCCAGCGGGCGATTCTTGTTCTTTGACTTCGCCGAATCAATGATCCGCTCGGCCGCTTGAAAGTAGGTATCGCCGGCCATCATCTTGAATTGCTGCAGGGCGCGACCTGCTTCCGCCGTCATGCGCGCGATCTGTTCTTGAATTGCGACATGGCGGGTGTAGGCCTTCATGAATTCCGCCGCATCGGCAAGGCTTTGGGAGGTCGAGGCCTGCTTTGCCATGGCGGCCAGCCGCTTGATCGACTTCATCATCATCACACGGGCGGCGAAGATTTCCTCGGCATTGAAGGCGGTGCCGGGCTTGCGCTCCAGCAGTTCCTTGGGCTTCATGCCCATTTCCTTGGCCAGTTGCGCCGTCATTTCATTGGTCTGGACGCCGCGGCGGGCCTCAATGAAATCGCCAGCCTTCTTTGAAATGTCCCGCAGCGCCGCCCTGATATCTTCGGGGGCATTGAGATTGCGGAGGTTGATATTGCCCGCGAGGTCTTCCAGCCCCTGCTTTGCGGCCTCGTCCTTGCCCATGTCGGATGGATCGGGAGCGGGTTCGGAAGGGGCATTGAATAGTTCCTGCTGATCCTTCTCGTCACCGAAGAGGCCTATCTCAAGGCCCTTCTGCCCGACTTTCGGCTTGAGCTTGGCGTCGGCTAAGCGCTGCACGCGGTCCTTCTCGCTGATGCGCTCCGCCCCTGGGATGACCATCTGCGGAAGGCCTTCCGCGCCAGGTTCGGTGGGGAAGAGGTCCGTGCCCTTGCTGTACTGCCGCCGCTTCAGCCCATAGCCCCGGCCCTCACCCTTGCTTGTCGGGCGCTCGCTCATCTTGCCGGAGAGGATGTCTTCCTTGACGCCCCGCCCGGTGCGGAAGCCATAGCCTTTGGCGGCATTGATGATGGCCTCAAGGAACTGGTGAATCTTGTCGATCAACTTGGCTACGCCGGTGCGCACTTTGACCTTGCCCGCCACATGGGCGCCCATCATGAAGGCCACGGCCTCTTCCATCAGGAGGTCTTGAAGCTGGGCCTCGGTAAGGTCGATCTGCTCCCGGTACATCTCCTCGTAGCGGCCGCGGATTTCATCCATGATCGGGCGGCCATTCATGGTGGCCTGCTTTACCTCGCCTTTCAGCAGTGCCCATTCATCGGCGGTGAAGACGCCCAGCTCCCGGAGCGCATGCAGCGCCTCGTGGCCAAAGCTCTCGATGAAATCCTGGGCCTTGGTGAGCGCCAGTTCCACCGTCCGCGTATTGGGATTGAATGCCGCCAGCATGCGGGAAGGCCTGCCCTCCCGGTCGGGGATTGCATCCAGCATCTTCCAGTTGATGCGGTGGCCAAGGATTCTGTCACCGATCTTGTCAATTTTCGCCTGAAGTTCGGCAAGTTCAGCGCGGGACGGCCCGGTGAAGGGGCTGGGGGCGGAGGTCAGCGCGGCCAGCGGCTCCTTCGGTCCCGTGGAACGCTTCTGCGAAGTCTCAAGCCTCTGCATTCCCTCCTTGATGGAACGCACCTGAGCACGAACGAGGATTGCGGTATCTGCCGCCGCACTCAGAAGAACCACTGGATTTGCACTCAGCACTCCGCCTATGGTCTTGAACAGGATGCCAGCGATGGCAAAGCCCTTGTGGATTTGCTGGCCGTTCTTGGCCTGCTTGTAGAGACGGTAGGTCGAGAGGATGGAGAGGCCGCCTGACAGGGCTTCACCGACATTCATCGACAGCCACTCGGTTGCCATTTTGTCGCCGATCAGGCCGGAATGGACTGCCCATTGCACCCCCGGAAGAGGAATGCCAGCCTTCGACATACTGTCCTTCACGAGGCCAAAGGCCCAGTCAGGAAGTGCGCTCACGCCATATTTGTCGATAATCATCCCAAGGTTAGCGAGAGGGTCGTGGCCCCACCACACGCGATGGTACCATGGGGCCGTCATGTGGGTTCGAATGAACTCACGCACCGCAGGCGATGCGTCGGTCATTCTATCGAGAGCCAAATGCATTTTGTCGCCGGGGATGAGGCGATCAATCAGTTGGGTCCCAAGGTTGTAGGTCTTGCCAAAGGGCCCCTTGATGGGGAACAGCCCGGTGTCGACGATCTTATATCCAAATCCGGTTGCTACGTGCTCAAGAATGCGATGAACAATCGTCGCTTCCTTTCGCAGCTTTCCAGCGACCTCGGCTTTGGCTTTGGCTAGATCAATTGCTTCCTTGGCGCTCTTACGAACTGACCCAGACTGTTTATTTTCGCCAGAGACAGGGGTGACATCGCCAGACTTTCCACTATCTGACTGTCCAGCCTTTTCTTCAGGCCTTGCCGAGACATCCCCAGTCGCCTTGCTGCTTCTGACACCGTCAGCGACTGACCCTGGAGAACCACCTTCCGATTGCTTCGAAGATTGTTTTGTTGCTGGCGAGGGGTCTGCCACTCCACGTTTGTCGGCTCGTAGTGTCCGTTGTTGTCTATTCGCCCCAGAGACATCTTTGGCGCTGGAGGCGTGCCCACGTCGCAGAGGAAGGCCGGGAAGCTCAGGCTCCACGCGCTGCACACCTTTATCCCCCTGCCGCCGTAGCTCTCGTACTTCGCGTCTGCCGGGTTTTGACAACGCTGCTTCATCGTCACCCACACCTTGTACATTGGGGTGCGGCTCAGACCGTGCGTTTTTGCTGGCATTATCTAATTCCTTGACCGGCGCTGTGATGCTCGGCTCCGGCGTTGCAATCATAGCCTGCGCCTTGTAATTTGCAAGATGCTCCCTGCCAGCCGGACGGGTGACATAGACACCATCGCTCGGGCGCTTGGCGATCAATTTCTTTGCCACCATGGCGTCGGCTCGGCTCGGATATGGCAGCGGCTCACGCTTCTGGGCCGCCTCAAGATTGGCGGCGTATTCCTCCTGCTGCTTGACGGAAGGCTGGTTGAGGGAGGCTGACTTTAGAGGAAGTGCCTGATATTTCCCCGGATATAGCGCCTCGCTTTCCGACATTCCCCGTCGTAGTCGTTGTTGAACTGCCAGAGGATGCAGGCCCAAGGTTTTGGCCGCTTGGCTCGCTGTCATCCTTTGTCCGTTCAATGTCACCAATTTTGTGCTGCGTCGGTTCTCTGACTGCTGCTGTTTCGTTGCCCAACGGACGTTGCCTGGAAGGTAGCCCTTCTCGTTGTCTATTCGGTCCAGCGTTAGGCTCGGATTTGGCCTCTGCCCTAATTCCCTCAGGAAGGACAGGAAGTCCTTGTTCCACTCTGGATAAACCTTCAGCCCTCTTCCCCCGTAGTTCGGATACGCTGCGTCCTTCGGATTGTTGCACCGTTGCCGCATTCTTTTCCAAGCTTTGTATTCCGGTGTCCTGGATAGATTGTGTGTCGCGTTGCCGTGCAAACGGGGCTTTAGTGTTTCCGTTTTTGAGCCATTGTTTGAACTCATCGACCGATACCTCAGTTATCGCCATCCGGCGGGCCGGACCCTTGCCGTCTGAAAAACTCGCATCGTAAGCATGTTCTGCATCCGCCGAATCATTCAGGCCAAAGAGAATTTTGGACTCATCGAAGAGTTTAGTTCCCAAATCCATTTGGTCAATAACAAAGACCTTGGGGGAGGATAGATTTGGCCCGATCATCGTGTCGACTTGGTCACCATCCTTAGCTTCGGTCCTGCGGATATAGCCATAATCTGTCGGCATCGGCGGCGAAGCCCATTCTTTGCCATCTGCGTCCTTCCCGCGGCGCACCGAACCACGCGGGTTTTCCATGGTGATGTCAAGTCCGTGCAGTTTCAGGTGCCCCTTCCGATAGACCCCGCTTTCTTTCTGTGCCTCGCTTGGCTCGGTATTCACCTGCTCGCGCGCCGGTGCCAGTTCGGCAGCGGTCTGGGCCTTCACCGGGGCTTGGCGGGTGCCTTCGAGCGAGGGCGCGGGTTCCGCCGCCTGAGCCTCTGGGGCCGCCTCAACCGCCTTTTCGACAGGCTTTTGCGGGATTTCCACATTTTCGGCAGGCAAAGAAGGGGCTTCCTGCGGTTTCGCGTCAAACTGGTCAAAAGCATTAGATGGCGTTTCCTGCCCTTTAGGTGAGGCTACAGGCCGTTTGAACGTCTGGGGTGCCATAGGGGCCTGACCAACGGGAGGGGCTACAGGCGCTTGCGGCTGCGCAGGCTGGGCCACGTTCTCGGTGGGTCCGGTATAGCCGGGGGGTGTTGGCGGCAGATCGACGGGTGGCAGACCGTTTCCTTGCTGCGGTGCAGCAGGGGGCACGATGCGGGGTTCCACCGGGGCGGCTGATGGTATTTCGGGCACCGCCGGGGCAGGGGCCTTGGGTGCTGGCAGGGCAGCATCAACGCCCTCAATGACCGAGGAGGACCCGCCACCGACAAGCGCACCGATTAGCGCATTGTCAGCAACTCCTTCGGTGATGTCCTGATTCGGGTTGGTCATGAACTGATGGATAAGGTTCTGGCCGACCTGCTGGACGCCTTCCTGACCGCCTTCGGCTGCGGTCTGGCGCAGGATGCGGGCCACCCTCTGCACCCATGTGCGCCCCGCCGGGGTTGCCATGAACCGGCGCAAGCCTGGGGTAACGCGGCCCGCCTGGGTGATCAGCATTTCAACCGGGGCTTCTTCGGATGCACCGGGGATGAAGCCCAGTTTGGCTTCCCGCTCGACCATGAGTTTGGCCTCTTCCGGAGTCTTGCCGATGAAGGGCGAGTTGGGTGCCGCCTGGCCAGCGTTGAACTTCTCCAGTTCCTGCTGCGCCATCTGGCGCTGCTGATCGACTGAAGCGGCCCCGCCCGTAACCGCAACGCCGGTTCCGCCCGACAGCACTCCGGCGCCACCAAGGGCAGCCGTCGTGCCCAGCGCATTGCCAAGCTGGGCGGTCCAGCTATTCTCCCACCCCGGCGATGGCTTCCAGTCAGGACTGTCGAACTGCTTGCTGAATTCCTCGCTCTGCTTGTAGAGCTGCTGTTGCTCGACGGGGCGTGTATCGGTCATTAAGCGGGCGGTTTTCAGGTAAGCGTCAGCCTTGGCCTTGTCGCCCTTCCAAAGGGCGCGTGCCGCCATCTGGTAATTGATCGCCGCCACGGGATTGATGTCGAGGTTCGCAGGAATCGACTGCAGGAAGGCGTTGGCCTGTTCCGGCGTCATGGTCCCGAGATTTGCAATGCCATCCTCGACCGCCTTGACCTTGGCGGCATCATCGGTGGTGAGTTCCGACAGACCCTTGCCCGTCTGGGCCACGATCTGCCCGGCACCGCGCACGCCCGCCTTGCCGAATTCACTGAGATAGCCCGCATCCGCTGACGGCTCGGCATCGAAGGCATCAAAAGGATTTTTGCCCTTTGCCGCCCGCTCCTCGGGCGTGCCGAACATCTTGTCGAGTTCTTTCTTGCGCTTCGGATTGGCCGCATCGCTGCCAATTCCGGTGATGGTTTTGGCCCCGGGCATGCCGGGTTCAGGCTTCGGCCCCACCCATTTGTGATCCTTGAGCAAATGAACGTCATCGGCGGAAACGGGAAACTTGGGATCAAAAGGAACCGATGGATCCGTGTCAAACTGATCGAAAGGATTCGAAGTCGGCACCGCGCCGCCCGAAGGGCTGTCGAATATGTCGAAGGCATTGGCCATTGGCTACTGGCCCCCAATGATACTCTTGGAAGCGCCTTCGCCATATTTTGCATCAAACTCGGCCGCGAGGTCCGGATGCTGCTTGAGATAATCGATTGCCCTAGGCGGAATGGCACCTGTGGCAGGGGCCGCCGCAGCCTCTGGAGCCGCAGGCCCTCCTTGGTCTGTCTTGCCAGCGCCCGACTGAGTAAGCGGAAGTTCATCACTGGGAAGCCCGAAGCGTTTCCAAATCTCAGCCTTCTTCGCAGCCGTTTCTTCGGGCGTGCCGCCGATATTCTTCTCCCATTCGCCAAGTTCCCGGTTGGCGGCAATGAGCAGGCTGTTCTGGCTGGCCCTTGTGCCAGATTTTCCGCCAGTTTTGATCTCGGTGTTGATTTTTTCGATCTCTGCCCTGATCTTGGCGCGCTTCAGGTCCTCATATTCCGCGTCATTCACCTTGGAATTCTTGCCAGCGTATCGCTTCACATAGTCATCAACCGTGAGCGCCTGCTGGAGCACAAGGTCCGATGGCCCGGACTGAATCATCCGCTTGTGCTGGGTGTCGTCGATAAAGCCTTCCTGCTGCAGGACGTTGAGGCTTTCATCCCATGCCTGCTTCTGCTCCGGGGAACCTTTTTGGAGGGAGAGGACATATTGCGCCGCCCGCCCGAAAGCCTGGGCCTTTTTCTTGGCGAAGATGTATTCCTCCGGCTTCATGCCGTCGAAGGCCTCATAGACCTGCTTCTGGATTTGCGGGTAGGCATTGAGCTTGTTGATGGCATCCGGCTGGCCTGCGGTCTGGGCTTGGCGGTATCCGGCAAGGGCCGACTGGCCGCCGATCTCGTCCTGAAGTTTCAGGGCTTCCAGTTCGCTGCGCGCCGGCGCGTTCTGCAATTCATAATCGCGCGCATTGGCCCCCTGCGCTGCCTGGGTGATGGCGGCAAGATCGGGTTGCGGGGTTCTGACTTGGAGGGCGACTTGTCCCATGGCATGCTCCTAGTAAATACTGGTCGGCTGCCGATACGCAGTTGGATTGCGCATCGCCAGATAGGCCAGGTTCGAGGTGACGCCATTGATTCCCGAGGTCAGCGCATTGGCTCCGCCCACCGTGCCGGCCGCTTCCGATTCGCCGCGGTCAAGGGCAAGGCGCGCAAGGCTGGAGCCTGCATTGGTGGCGGCTGCTCCTTGTCCAGCCGCCGCGTTCTGGCCCATGCCCGCGAGTTGGTAAAGCCTGTCCATATACTGGCCAAACTTGAGTGAACCGAGTTCCGAGCCATATTCGGCAAGGCGTTTTTCCTGGCCGCCGGACAGCAGATTGCCTCGGGCTGCCGCCGAATGATCCCGCGCCCTGATGCCCTCCTGAAGGGCGACCTGATAGTCCGGCGAATTGCGGAACGCGGCGAGGGCTGAATCGCTGAAGGCCTGCCCGCCTGTGGGATGGGCGGCGGTGGGAAGGCCATACATTTCGGCGATGTTGGAAAGCGAACTGGCCCCAGTCCCAGCGTAGGGAGCCAAGTCCTGGCGGGTCTGCTCATACATCTTGAGGGTGACATCGGAGGCATCCTTAGAGGCGTTGGCTTGCGCCTTGGCAGCCTTCGAGGCCGCAGACGAGCCAATTAGGGCGGAGCCTATGCCGCCTGCTACTGTTGCGATTACGCCTCCGACTGGCACTTGTTATCTCCGGTAATCGTAGTAGTCTAGCCCCAATGGCTATCGCAAATATATCTGAGAATGCCGTGCCTCGTTTGAGGTATTCCCCGAAGGATTTGCCTTCGCAAGAGGCGTTGCTGGCGCTCCTGAAATATGATCCAGAGACAGGACTCCTTTATTGGAGAGAACGGGCCGCCGAGCGCTTTTCCACGAAAAGAAACTGGAAGATATGGAATACGCGATTTGCTGGGAAGGAGGCCCTCAAGAACGGACCCAATGGGTATAAAGCCGGTCGAATTGAAAATGTCTACTATAACGCCCATCGGGTGATTTGGAAGATGATTTACGGGACCGACCCAGAGTTCATCGACCATATTAATGGGAGCCTAAAAGACAATAGACTGAGCAATCTTCGTTCTGTGAGCAAAACCGGAAACGCTCAAAACATGAAGAAGCGCAAGGACAACACCAGTGGGACAACCGGCGTTAGCTGGAATCGGCTCATTCAAAAATGGGGCGCTCAGATCAGCGTAGAAAAGACAATCGTTTACCTTGGTTGGTTCACAAGCAAAGAACAGGCGATCATCGTGCGCAAGTCAGCAGAAAAGAATTTCGGATATCATCCGAACCACGGACGTTAATGAACGTCTTCATCGGAATGGTTCAGCCCAGATACATAAAAGCCATCTCCACGCACAACGATGGTGGCATCCACGATGTCGATTGCAACGGGGTTCCTGGAAACAAGCGCTATTGGTGCGTAATCCGCCATGACTGCCCAACGATTATATAAGATAACGGCCTTTTCTGCCTGCCCGCCGAGGAACATTTCACAGGCCATACCGACGTAGCGGTCATGCGTGTCATCATCGGGGTGGGGGGCTTCCTTCCGGCCCAGCTTCCGGTATTCGGCGGCAAGCCGCTCATGGAACCAGTGGCCCCTTTCCTCAAGGCCCTTGGCGGTCAGCAGCCAGTCCTGAATGGTGATGCCGAAGATATCGGCGGGGATGGTTTTGCCGTCCTTGGTCCAGCCCCTTGGATTGGTGAACAGCTTCTTGCCGCCGACACAGCGCGCCAGTGCTCTTGCACCCAGATTGCCATGCGGGCAGCGGGTCATCAACTCAAAACAGGCAGTGCGGGTGAACATCCAGAAGACGCAAGCCTTGGCGAAGTCAGCCGCCCATTGCCCGCGCCCTATAGGAAGAACCTGAGTGTGGGCTTCGAACAGGCCCTGCTGCAACTGGATCAGCAGCATGGCTCCATGCTCGCCCACAAGCAGCACATTGGCTGGGTTTTCCACCGCGAAGGTGAGATCAATTGTTCCTTCAACAGGCCCCCTGACCCATGGATAGACCGCAGGGTCATTGACGATTTCATTGAGCCGTTTTGCATCAAAGCTGCGGGTAACGCCCAGAAGCGAGGTGTGGAAATCGGATACCGGCGATTTGTTGGGCGGAGCGATTTCAGAAGCGAGGTGCATTACATCTTCCAACTCAATGACATTCCAGATTGATAGACCGTTGGAATATTATTGTCACCGAAGAAGGTTGTCGTGCCTGCAGCATCAACATATTCTATCCATTGCAGGTAATGCGAGCCAAGGCCGACAAGACCGCGATAGTGTCCAATCGCATTGATTTCAGCATTCGCTAAGGCCGAAGAGACCAATCCCGGCAATCCGCTGAAGGCATTTGTGACATCAAGACCAACACCCACACACCAGAATCGCGCGGCGTCTGAAGCTGAATTGGCTGCCGCGCTGGAAACCATCACATTGACGGCGTCTTCATTCATGCCGCAAACTACGGTAATCCGGTTTGATGTGCTGGCATTTGCCGCCTGCCAAGCGGCGGTCGCATATGTGTAAGTGTTAGTGCTATCGCGCACTACGGATGACACCTCAACACGGTTGTATGCGTTCCAGACATCAAGCCGGTTGGCCGAACCGCCCGCAGCCGCGGCCGGGAAGAACATCATGTTCAATTGGCCATTGGCGCCTGAAGCGGAAGTTTGAATTGTTCCAACCCAGACTCCGCGCTGGGCTGCGGGACCATTGGTAATGGCAATCTTGTTCACCCAAGTGCCATCAACCCGTTCAAGTTCCGTGGTTCCCGCCCCAGTGCCACGGGTAACAGCGGTGGCCCATGCAGGCCCCCTTGTGCAGCGCAAGGTGCCAGCGTCGTTCCAGACAAACATATCATAGACGCTGGATACCGCGCCCGCCGCCGGTGATTTGGTGGCGTCGGCAAGCGTTTGGGACAGTTCCGAAAATTGCACCACCTGCCAGGATGAGCCATTGTAGAGCCGGATGTAGTTATGCTTGTAAGGGGTGTAATAGACCGTGGTCGCGGCCGTCACATCGGATACCAGTACAGGTACCGCCGTGGTGAGGGTAAGCCTGCCGCCAGGATCGCCGGTCGGCGCATTGTAATGATCCCCGACGACACGCCAGCGCGAGGAAGTGGTGTCATACCAGAATAGCTTCGAAATGCCCGGCTCAATGACCAGATTGGCGGGCAGTGCGAAACGGTTGGCGGCGCTTGAAGATGAGCTTTCGTTTACGAAAGTGTGCCGAAGCGATGAAATATTGGTGTATTCGAATAGTCGGCCAATCGTGCCGCCTGCCCATCCGGTAAAATTCACGACAGTCGAGGAATCCTGCCTCACGTAGAAGGCGGTGGAAAATCCGGTTGGGGCGTAATCATTTTGGTCAGCAGCAAGCGAACTCGGCGAAATGATTGAGGTCAGCGAGAAAGACCCGGAAATCGCCGCCGCAACCTGGGTCCAGACCGCAGTGGAAGCTGTGCCGGAGGTGGTGCAGACATAGAGAAGATCGTTCGTAATGTCCCAAATTACCGAGGCTCCGGAGCCGCCGAGCGAACCCTGGTTGCCCGCCACATTGCCGTTTGGATCGCCGGGATAGACGGCAAAAGCTGCGGTGACGTTCGCAGCAGGATCAACAACCGGATCGCGGGTCCAGACTGTGACGCCAGCGGAATCCTTGAGCACGCATTTGTAAGTGGTGCTCGGATCAAGGAAGATATCGACAGGCGAGCGGCCAGCGCTGTCAAGCGTGATCGGGTTGGGATTAGCAGTGAGTGGGTTGAGGCTAGGGTCGTTGAAAGTATCGGCTGGCGTACTTGTCGTAGTTACAAAAAAATACAAAAAGCCTCCAGCATAAACATCGGTGGCGCTGGAAAATTGGGGGTCCGGGTTGATGAATCGGGTTGACACTGCTACCCCCTTCCGTGATTTGGATGATAGCCGAAATCCTGCTCGGCGGACTTACGAACCTGCATTGCTTTTTCCTTTTCACTCTCACGAAAATTGCCAAGAATTACGTTCTCTCCGTCAAGGTTCTGAATTTTGGCGACCCATCGTTGGTCTCGTTCGGTCCAAGAAACTCCTGTGCATCCGCTCGTGTTGTTTTTAAACCTTGCGGCATTGCGTCGATTAACTGCATCTGTCGCTTCACGGAGATTAACTTCACGATTATCTGGCCTCTGGCCGTTGATGTGATCAATTTGCGGCGGTTCAGTGCCGTGGACCATCTTGAAAATAACGCGATGCGCATAGAATAGATTGTTGTTAATTGCCCCAATCATGTAGCCGCCTTCAGTTGTGGCGGTAAAAGCTTCTTTGTTGGCACATCTGGTGTTCCACGACTTAAAAGTCCGCTCATTGGGAAACTCAGAGATTGGCCTTGCTTTCCAAAGCAGCTTTCCCGTCTCCGGTTCGTAGCGGAGCAGTTGCAAGAGGACTTCTTGTGATGGGAGAGATTTGGCCATTTGTTCCTACTTTATCACAAATCCACCCGAATTGCTATCAAGAGCACCATCGAAGATTAGCAAATAAGTGCAGCCGATGATGATGTCATTGTTGCCAGCCTGGGCGGCTCCGTTGGTCTTGTAGACCTTGATTGTTCCAAGCGGATCAGTGCCGTCAGT
>JAHFPK010000017.1 GCA_023266715.1 Hyphomicrobiales bacterium
GATTTTGCCACCAATGTGGGCGTCCGCGTCTATTTTATCGTCGATCAGTCGGATTTAACCCCAGAGGGCCAGGAAATCCTGACCAAACAGGCCCGGTGGCTGCAGCAGTATTCGAATGTCCTCGTTCAGGTGGAAGGCCATTCGGACGAGCGCGGTACGCGCGAATACAACATTGCCCTTTCGGCCCGGCGCGCCACAGCAACCCGCGAATTCCTGATTTCCCAGGGGGTAAATCCCAAGCGCATATCCTCCATCGCCTATGGCAAGGAACGGCCGGCGGCCCTGTGTGATGCCGAGCAATGCTGGTCGCAAAACCGGCGTGCGGTGACCGTTATCACCGGCGGAGCGTCCTAAGCCTTGATCTGTGGCAGTCCGGCAACAGTGCCCGACTTTCCATATACATGAACGTCAAAGCCTCAATTTCACCCCGATTCAGGCCAAGTTGCAGCCTAGAATGGTAGTCATGCTCGATTGCTATTGCAGTGGTTAGAAAAATGTCAAACACCCTCAAATCCTCATTCGTCGCTGTTTTGCTTCTGGGAACGGCTCTTTTCTCACCGGTTCAGGCCCAAACGGCAGAAGAACTCACCTCGCGACTCAACCAGATGGAAGAGCAGATGCGCCTGCTCGTAGGCCAAGTGGAAGAGCTTACCTATTCGGTGAAACAGCTTCAGGGCCAGTTGAAAAACGAGACAAAAACCGGAGCGGCGGAACCACAGAAACTCAAGAAGATGGCTGAACAACCGGTGACCGCTGAACAGCCGGTGGTGGCTGAACAGGGCATTGAGCAGATCGGAGAGGCCCCCGATGCCGGCCAGCAAATGACGACAACAATTATTGGACCAGATGGAACGGAACAGCAGGTTGCTGTCCTGAAAGCGCCGGGCCCCAAGATTTTGGGTACCATGCCGGGCGCTTCAGCGGCCGCAAATCCGGATGACGGCGGCTTCCAGGGTCAGGTGCTTGTACCGCCGGGTGGTGGCGAGGACCAACCGGTTCAGCAGGGCACAGGAAATGTTGATCCTGATTCCATTGAAACTGTTTCACTCGCACCGGAATCGCCCGAGGCGCTTTATGAGCGCTCAAACGAGAGCCTGTTGCGCCGCCAATTCAGTGACGCGGAATCTGGCTTCAGCAGTTTTATCAGCAAGTATCCTGAACATAGCCTCGCCGGCAGTGCCCAGTATTGGCTGGGTGAGACCTATTATGCGCAAGGTAATTTCCGTGAAGCCGCACAGAATTTCCTCCATGGCTACAAGAATTATCCAAAGAGCAGGCGGGCGCCTGACAGTTTGCTGAAGCTTGGCATTTCCTTGAACAAGCTTGGGCAGACACAGCAGGCTTGCGCGGCCTTCGGCGCCATTGG
The DNA here is from genome assembly GCA_023266715.1 of Hyphomicrobiales bacterium. GTDB lineage: Bacteria > Pseudomonadota > Alphaproteobacteria > Rhizobiales > Aestuariivirgaceae > Aestuariivirga. Next base: position 1,367 of record JAHFPK010000017.1, read on the forward strand.
CGGTGAATTCCCCAATGCGATTGATGCGAAGAAGCGGGCGCAAGCGGAATCCAAGCGTGCGGGCTGCTGAGGCAGAGCTTCGCACCTTTAGCAATCAGGATTGCGAGAAATTATTTGCGGCATTACGCGGTGAACGTCATATCGCCTTGGCAGTGTCCGGTGGCTCTGATTCCATGGCGCTGTTGCGACTGGCTGACCAGTGGTCGCAAAAATCTCTTAAGATTTCGGTTCTGACAGTTGATCATGGTTTGCGTCCTGAGGCTGTGGGTGAGGCGCGGCAGGTGGCCGAATGGTGCGCTGCTCTTGCTCTTGCACATCACACGTTGAGGTGGGAGGGGGCGAAACCCAAAACCGGTTTGCAAGCCAAGGCAAGAATTGCCCGTTATGATCTGATGAGCGACTGGTGTAGCGCCAATAGCGTCAATATTCTGCTCACAGGTCATACGATGGATGATCAGGCGGAAACGGTCTTGATGCGCCAGGCGCGAACCGATACGCCGGAGAGCCTGGCAGGGATTTGGGAAACTACAGTTTGGGGCGGAGTGAAATTGTATCGACCGCTTCTGGGCCAGAGCAGGGAGGGGCTGCGCGCCTTTCTCAAGAGCTTAGGCCAGCGCTGGATTGATGATCCCAGCAACGAAGATGTGAGATTTGAACGGATACGCGTCCGCCGGGCGATGGCCCAAGAGACCGGGACCGATCAACGAAAAATGGAACTGGCGGAAATTGCCGACAAGGCTGGACGCGCGGCACGGGCCCTGGCCTCTGCCACCGAACTTTGGATTGGCGGACAACTCACGTCATATCCTGAGGGCTTCGGCAGTATCCCGCGCGCCGGCTTCTGCGAACTCGATCCTGGTCTGCAACGGCGCGTGTTGCAGCAATTGCTGCAGATTTACGGTGCGGGAAACCGGGTCGAACCCGGTGAACTCGATCATCTGGGCAAGTGGATCATGAGCCAAGAACTTTCACGACGAACCCTTGGGGGAGCGGTTCTGGCTTGCCGGCAAGCAAAAGTACTTGTCGGACGGGAATGGGGGCGGATTTTGCCTGTTGCAACGGTCGTTCCCGATTCAGGCGAAGTGCTGTGGGATGGGCGGTTTTTGGTGCAAGCACCGCCCAAAGCGAAGATTGTTCCAGTGGGAAGCCTGCAAGGCGTGGCACGGCGGGAGGATATTCCGAGCTTTGTTCAGCAAAGTCTGCCTGCTGCGCTTTTGGGGGATGGTGCTGTCGTAATTCCCCATTTGGGCCTTGGAAGTGGCGTTTCGGCAAAATTTATGCGTTATTTACGATAGTGGGAAGCTTGGAATTGGGCTATTCCCATCTTATGTTACACTACAGGTTTGGGTAAGAAGCTCAGATTGTCCAAAAGGCAGGTTTGAGAGATTTGAGGGATAAATTGTATCAGTTCCGTAATTTTGCCGTTTGGATTGTCATCGCGCTCCTGTTGTTCGCATTGTTCAGCCTGTTTCAAGGCCAGGTGGGCGGCGCCAGCGCGCAGGAAATCAGCTACTCGCAGTTTTTTGACCGGGTGAATTCCGGCGAGATCAAATCGGTCACCTATTCGGGTGAATCGATTTCCGGCAAATTGACCGACGGGAAAACGGTACAGGCTTACGGTATCTTCACTGAGGAAGATTTGAAGAGCATGCGGCAAAAGGGCGTTGAAGTCAGCTTCCGCCCGCAGCAGACTGATTCACTTCTCAGCAATGCGCTGATCTATTGGTTGCCCATGTTGCTGCTTGTCGGTGTCTGGGTATTTTTCATCCGGCAAATGCAATCAGGTTCCGGTAAGGCCATGGGCTTTGGCAAGTCCAAGGCCAAGCTGCTTACGGAAAAGCAGGGCAGAGTGACCTTTGAAGATGTGGCCGGCGTAGACGAGGCCAAAGAAGACCTGGTCGAAATTGTTGACTTCCTGAAAGACCCGCACAAATTCCAGCGCCTCGGCGGCAAGATTCCAAAGGGCGCGCTTCTGGTTGGCCCTCCGGGTACAGGCAAGACGTTGCTTGCACGTGCCATTGCCGGCGAAGCCAATGTTCCCTTCTTCACAATTTCCGGTTCTGATTTCGTTGAAATGTTTGTGGGTGTTGGCGCGAGCCGCGTGCGCGACATGTTTGAACAAGCCAAGAAGAATGCGCCGTGTATCATTTTCATCGATGAAATTGACGCTGTCGGCCGGCACCGTGGTGCGGGCCTTGGCGGCGGTAATGACGAGCGCGAACAAACGCTCAATCAGTTGCTGGTTGAGATGGACGGCTTTGAAGCCAATGAAGGTGTGATCCTTGTGGCGGCGACAAACCGCCCAGACGTTCTTGATCCCGCATTGTTGCGCCCGGGTCGTTTTGACCGGCAGATTGTGGTTTCCAATCCTGACGTTCAGGGGCGTGAGCAAATTCTCAAAGTGCATATGAAAAATGTGCCACTGGCGCCAGACATCGATCCACGTGTGATTGCGCGGGGCACGCCCGGATTCTCCGGCGCTGATCTTGCCAACCTGGTGAACGAAGCAGCCCTTCTCGCGGCACGCCGTAACAAGCGTGTGGTGACGCAGGCTGAATTTGAATATGCCAAGGACAAGGTGATGATGGGGGCGGAGCGCAAATCTCTTGTCATGAGTGAGGAAGAGCGCCGCAATACGGCCTATCATGAGGCGGGACACGCTATCGTTGGCCTGTCGGTTCCCTATGACCCTCTGCATAAGGTAACGATTATTCCGCGCGGGCGCGCTTTGGGCGTGACGATGAATCTCCCGGAAGGTGACCGGCACAGCCGCACCCGCGAATGGTGTGAATCGCGCATGGCCGTTCTCTTTGGCGGTCGTGAAGCTGAACTTATTCTGGGTGGCGAAAAAAACGTAACCAATGGTGCCACTGGCGACATTCAGATGGCCACGCAACTGGCGCGCGCCATGGTGACTGAATGGGGCATGTCCGACAAGCTGGGCCGCGTGCGTTACAATGGCAATGAACAGGAGGTGTTCCTGGGTCACTCAGTAACGCAGACCAAAAACCTTTCAGACCAGACGGCCAAGCTCATTGATGAGGCTGTTCGTGACTTGATTCAGGCGGGTGAAGCGACGGCCAAAAGGATTCTCGCAAAGCGCCGGGCTGATCTCCACGCAGTTGCCAAGGCGCTTCTGGAACTAGAAACGCTTTCCGGTGACGAGGTCAAAAAAATTCTGGCTGGCGGCACAATAAATCGCGACGATGATGAGGCCAAGAAGAAAGCAGCCAGAAAGCCGTCGGCCTCAGTTCCGCGTGCTGGCGGGGCCAAGCGTGGGACCAGCGGTTCGGGAGATATGGAACCGCAGCCCCAGTCCTAATGACCGAGACCTATTTTCGTCCCCTTGGCCTTTGTTACGGTTCGGATGCTGAGCAACTCGTTGCCCAGTGCCGGGCCGGACGTCTGGGGGGCAGCGCTGCGATTGGTTTCACATTGGTTGAACGCATCACGCGTGACGGCAAGTCAGTAAGCCGGGAAATCGTTCCGTATACGGATGCTTTTCAGGCCATTGAGGCAGCCCGCGGGGAGTTTGCGGGAGTAGCGTTGGATACGCCCAAGATCATGGGCATTGTTAATGTGACCCCTGATAGTTTTTCCGATGGTGGGCAGCACGGTACTGCTGAGACGGGTGCGCTCCATGGCATGGCACTGGCTGCGCAAGGGGCTCAAATTCTTGATATCGGTGGAGAATCAACGCGGCCCGGTTCGGATGCGGTGTCCGTGGAAGAGGAACTGTCGCGGGTTATTCCGGCGGTGAAGCGTCTGAGCGATGCGGGCCATGTGGTCTCGGTTGATACGCGAAAGCCTTTCGTGATGCGCGAAGCGGTCAAGGCAGGCGCTGCCATCATCAATGACGTTTCGGCTTTGCAACACGACCCGGAAAGCCTTCGCGCCGTTGCCGAGCTCAGGGTTCCTGTCGTCCTGATGCATGCGCAGGGTGACCCCCGCACCATGCAACTCAACCCCCATTATGATGATGTAGCGCTTGATGTTTATGACCAGCTTGAGCAACGGATATTAGCCTGCGTTCAGGCCGGAATTCCACGCTCGCGCATTGCCATTGATCCCGGTATTGGCTTTGGCAAGACCTTTCGCCACAATGTTGAGATTCTTAACCAGATCACACTGTTTCACGGCCTGGGTGTAGTTGTGTTAGTAGGGCTTTCCCGGAAGGGCTTTGTGGGAGCGCTCACAGGCGAGAAAAATGCCGGAAACCGGGTTCATGGCTCGGTTGGCGGGGCGGTACAGGCGGCGCTGAATGGTGTACATGTCCTGCGCGTGCATGACGTAAAGGCAACAGTGGAAGCCTTGGCGGTAGCCTGGGCTGCGATGGACCCCAGGTCCACCGAACTTTAAGTTTCTATATCTATAGATAGCCCGCTGAAGGGAACAGGTCATGAGCAGGAAATATTTTGGAACCGATGGCGTGCGCGGCAAGGCCAATAGCGGCTCTATGACGGCCGACATGGTTTTGAAAATCGGCATGGCCGCCGGAAACCTTTATCGCCGCGGCAGCCACCGCCACCGTGTTGTGATCGGCAAGGACACCCGCCTTTCCGGCTACATGATTGAGCAGGCCCTGACGGCTGGCCTTCTGGCCGCCGGCATGGATGTGTTCCTGCTCGGTCCAGTGCCCACGCCTGCCGTTGCCATGCTCACGCGCTCCATGCGGGCCGATCTGGGTGTTATGATTTCTGCGTCGCACAATCCATATTTTGACAATGGCATCAAGATTTTCGGCCCTAACGGTTACAAGCTTTCAGACGAGCAGGAGCTCAAAATCGAGCATATGGTTGAAAGTACGGAGGCCATTCCGGTTGCCAGTTCCGATGCGATCGGCCGTGCAACACGCATCGAAGATGCGGGCGCGCGCTACATTGAGTTTGCCAAACGCACATACCCCCGTGATTCAAATCTCGATGGCCTGCGCATTGTGATCGATACAGCCCATGGCGCGAGTTACAAAACCGCGCCAACCGCGTTGTGGGAGCTGGGCGCGGAAATCATCCGCATTGGCGATGCCCCCAACGGCACGAACATCAACGAGAAGTGCGGTTCGACGGCGCCCCATGTCATGTGCGAGAAAGTGCGCGAGACGCGTGCCGACATCGGAATTGCCCTCGATGGCGATGCGGACCGGGTGATGATTGCTGATGAACAGGGCCAGGTCATCGATGGCGATCAATTGATGGCGCTCATCACAAGATCCCTACACGAGCGCGGCCAGCTTCAGGGTGGCGGGCTTGTTGCAACGGTCATGTCCAACCTGGGGCTTGAGCGGTTTTTGAGCGCACAGGGTCTTTCGCTGATGCGCACCAAGGTTGGTGACCGCTATGTCGTTGAACATATGCGCGCCCACGGCTTCAATGTAGGAGGCGAGCAATCGGGCCATATCATCCTGTCAGATTTTTCAACGACGGGTGATGGCTTGCTGGCAGCACTGCAGGTGTTGGCGGAAGTCAAACGCGCCGGAAAGCCCGTGAGCGAAGTGTGCAGCATGTTTGAACCCGTGCCACAGGTTTTGAAGAACGTGAAGTTCAAGGACGGAAAACCTCTGGAAGAATCTGCCGTGAAGGATGCGATTGCGAAAGCTACATCACGGCTTGGCAACACCGGGCGCCTGGTCATTCGTCCTTCCGGAACAGAACCGCTCATTCGTGTGATGGCTGAGGGCGATGATGCGCGGTTGGTGAATGCTGTTGTCGATGAGCTGTGTGGCATTATTTCCAAGGCTGCTGCCTGACGGGTCAAACCGAACATTAAAAAAAGTTCATGGTTGGTAGTCAGTCAACGGATTGTTTCAAATTGTAACAATTGGCTGTGTCCTCGAGGCAACAGTCAGGAACTGTCACGATATCGCCGCATTGATGCCCGTGTTGAGCCATCTGTGGCCTCTAGTTTCTTATCATCGGACGAACTGATTTGGAGGATTGTTTGTGATGAAGGCGTTCAGGATTATTCTTTTGGCCGGTCTTGCAGTGGTGCCGTTTACGATTATCGCGCAGGCGGCAGATATTGCTCCGGCTCCTAATGTTACTGCAGAAGACAGCGAGGCCATGGGGCTCTATCTCCGCGGTGATCTCGGCTGGTCATTCCTGGATTGGAGCGGTGGCGATGATGACAATGCGTTGGTTGTGGGCGGTGGCGTAGGTTACCAGTTCAATGACAATATGCGGGCCGATGTGACGCTGGACTGGGCAGGAGACTACAACGTTGCTCCCGGTGCCGACATGAGCACTACAACTGTCCTCGGCAATCTTTACTTTGATTGGGCCAATGATTCGATCTTTACCCCCTATATTGGCGCTGGTCTCGGCTATGGCTGGGTAAACGACGCACCATCGGGCGATGACAGTGGCATAGCCTATGATCTAGCCGCTGGTGTTTCCATGGATCTCACCGACAACGTCGCTGTTGACCTGGGCTATCGCTTCCGTGATACGATGATTTCCGGATCGGATCCGACGGAACATCAAGTTTCTGCAGGCGTGCGTTTCTCATTCTGATCCGCAATCGCGCGTGATCGGCTACAGCAAACGGCGGTGGAGCAATCTGCCGCCGTTTCTCTTTGTAAAAGAGTCGCAGTTGACCGCCGGGCAAAGCTGCCCCATAAGCGTGCCGGGCTAACCCTCCCCAACGAGGGTCGGTCCATCTGTAAGGATGGAGAACAGCATGACGCCAACGAAACCGGTATTGCGGCCGGAACATCCGCAATTTTCGTCCGGCCCTTGTGCCAAAATTCCAGGCTGGACACCTGAACTCCTCAAAACCGCTTGTGTTGGCCGATCGCATCGTTCAAACGAAGGCAAGGCCCGTTTGAAGGAAGCGATTGCGCTCACCCGTGAGGTGCTTGAGGTCCCTGCAGACTACCGCATTGGCTTTGTGCCGGCGTCGGATACGGGTGCAGTTGAAATGGCTCTTTGGTCGTTACTGGGCGCGCGTGGCGTTGATATTCTGGCGTGGGAGAGTTTTGGCGAAGGCTGGGTGAACCATGTACTCAAGCAGTTAAAGCTCAGGGATGTGACCAAACATCTGGCGCCTTACGGCGAGTTGCCTGATCTCGAGAAGGTCAATTTTTCAAATGATGTGGTTTTCACATGGAACGGCACGACATCGGGCGTGCGGGTTCCCGATGGGAACTGGATTCCTGCTGACCGTCAGGGCCTCACCATTTGCGATGCGACGTCTGCCGCCTTTGCGCAGAATTTGGATTTTTCCAAACTCGATGTGGTAACATTTTCCTGGCAGAAGGTTTTGGGCGGGGAGGGCGCCCATGGCGTTATTATCCTAAGCCCCCGCGCGGTGGAGCGGCTTGAAACCTATGTGCCGCCTTGGCCCATGCCGAAAATATTCCGCATGACATCCGGCGGGAAGTTGAATGCCGGAATTTTTGAAGGCGAGACCATCAACACGCCGTCCATGCTCTGTGTTGAGGATTATCTTGTAGCGCTGAAATGGGCGAAAAGACTTGGTGGATTGGGTGCCCTTTGCGCGCGCGCTGACGCCAATGCGGGCGTGCTTGACCGGTGGATTTCGGGCTCACCCTTTGCCAAGAATCTGTCCAAGCGGCCGGAGACGCAATCCAATACGTCGGTGTGTTTCTCGCTTGTGGGTGATGAAACGGTACCAAAGAAAATGGCAAAACTCCTGGAAGCGGAAGGCGCTGCTTTCGACATTGGCGGCTACCGGGATGCACCACCAGGCTTGCGCATCTGGTGCGGGGCAACGGTTGAAACATCTGACCTCAAGGCGCTGCTGCCATGGCTCGATTGGGCCTACGCAACCGCCACGACTTAATTCATTTTTTCAGGAGAAGCCACATGGCTCCAAGGGTTCTCGTTTCCGACAAGCTGTCTGAAACCGCGGTTCAAATTTTCAGGGACCGCGGCATAGAAGTGGATTACAAGCCGGATTTGGGCAAGGACAAGGATGCCTTGTTGGCGGCCATTCCGCTTTATGACGGGCTTGCCATTCGTTCTGCCACCAAAGTTACGCCAAAGATTCTGGAGGCGGCCAAAAATCTGAAAGTTATCGGACGGGCCGGCATCGGCGTGGATAATGTTGATATTCCGGCCGCCTCTTCGCGCGGTATCGTGGTGATGAATACGCCCAATGGAAACGCGATAACAACCGCGGAGCACGCTCTGTCCATGATGATGGCGCTGGCCAGGCAAATTCCCGAGGCCAATGCCTCGACCCATGCGGGCAAGTGGGAGAAAAACCGTTTCATGGGCGTTGAGCTTTTCAACAAGACTCTCGGCATTATCGGGTGTGGCAATATTGGCTCCATCGTTGCTGACCGCGCCCTTGGCCTGAAGATGAAGGTGATTGCCTTTGATCCCTTCCTGTCGCCGGAGCGTGCCATTGCCATCGGGGTTGAGAAGGTGGAGCTTGATGATATCTTCAAGCGTTCGGATTTCATCACGCTTCATACCCCGCTTACCGACAAGACTCGTCATATTGTGGATGCTGCCGCTCTTGCCAAATGCAAGAAGGGCGTGCGCATCATCAATTGCGCACGGGGCGGCCTTGTTGTTGAGGATGCGCTTTATGATGCGCTCGTATCCGGCAAAGTTGCGGGTGCCGCATTGGATGTCTTTGAGACCGAGCCTGCGTCATCGCACAAGCTCTTTGGCCTTGAGAACGTCGTTGCAACACCGCATCTCGGGGCCTCAACAGGTGAGGCGCAGGAGAATGTGGCATTGCAGGTCGCCGAGCAGATGGCGGATTACCTGATTTCGGGTGCTGTCACCAATGCACTCAACATGCCTTCCATTTCTGCCGATGAAGCGCCACGCTTAAGGCCCTTTGTTGTGCTGGCCGAAAAACTTGGCAGCTTTGCCGGCCAACTGACCGATGGCCCCATCACCGGCATTGTCATTGAATATGCCGGCGATGTCGGTGAAATGAACACGCGCGCCTTAACCTCCGCGGCACTGGCAGGCGTGCTGCAACCCATGCTTGGCACGGTGAATATGGTGTCTGCTCCGGTGGTGGCGCGCGAGCGCGGCATGAAGGTGGATGAGGTGCGCCAGAGCCAGAGGGGAGCCTACGAAACCTATATCAGGCTCACAGTGCGCACCGAAAATCTGGAACGGTCGGTGGCTGGAACGGTGTTTTCCGATGGCAAGCCGCGCATCATCCAGATCAAGGGGATCGAACTTGAGGCGGATTTCGGCTCCCACATGCTCTATGTCACAAATCAGGACAAACCGGGTTTTATCGGGGCGCTGGGCATGTTACTTGGCAATGCCAACGTCAACATTGCGTCTTTCCATCTGGGGCGGTTGGCGGAGGGCAGTGATGCAATTTGCCTGGTGCAACTGGACGAACCTATCCCGGCGTCTGTGCTGGCGGCGGTGCAAAAGCTAACGCAGGTGCGCCAGGCCAAGCCGCTGGCTTTTTGACGCAATCCCGTCGCGAATTTGCCTTGGAGCGGGCGTTTCCTCCTTCCGACTTAACCGGAGGAAATTCCCATGCGCCTGCATTTTGCCACTCTCATTCTTTTCACCACCTGTCTGACACCGGCCTTTGCGGCTGATCTCAAATCCCTCTCCCACGTGGATGCGGTCACGGTTTACCCCTCAGGGGCGGAGGTCACGCGCGTGACCCAAGCCCATCTTGCAACGGGTGAAACTACACTCATCCTTGAAGACCTGCCGGGCGAGCTGGACGCCCGATCCATAAGGGTAGAAGGGGCAGGCGGCGAAGGCCTTGAAATTGGCTCGGTTGATTCCAAACTCATCTATCTTTCAACCGACGCTCAGGATGCCGAACGCAAGCGCCTGGAAAAGGAAATTGAAATACTTGGCGATGAGCGCCAGGCCCTGGACCAGACATTATCAGATGCAGATTATCAGAAGAGACTGCTACTCTCATTGGCCGACAAGCAGCTTGCTCCTTCTTCGGAAGACAAGTCCAAGTCTGTTGACGCCACCCAACTCGGATCCCTGCTTGATCTCGTCAGTGTGAAGCTCAATGTCATTTCCAAGACAATCCATGAAGCACAAATTCGCCAGCGCGACATCGACAAGCAAGTGATTGAATTAAACAACAAGCTGGCAGGCATTGCACCGGCGCAAGTGGCCCAGATGCAAGTAGCAGTGCATTTGATGGCACTTGCCGAAACCGATGGGACTTTCAAAATAAAGTACCGTGTTGGCAATGCGGGCTGGGCCCCATTCTATGATGCACGGCTTACAACGCCGGAGAAAAACCAAAAATCACCAATAGAACTGGTGCGCCGCGCCGAGGTAATGCAATCAACCGGTGAAAGCTGGGACGATGTGGCGCTCACCCTTTCAACAGCGCGGCCCTTGGGTGCGACGGCCGCTCCTGATTTGTACGAGCAGGAAATCCAGGTCTATCCGCCACTGGAAGAGCGCATGAAATCTGAAATGGATGCAATTTCGCGTGATGATGAGAACCTGCCTGCCTCTGCTGCCGCACCGAAGGAAATGGGACAGTTGTTAAGCGGGCTGGAGGACAAGAAGAAAGATGTGATCCAGAAACAGGCCATTATTGAAATGGCTGGCTTCCAGGCGCTTTACGGCATTCAGGGTCGGGTGAGTGTTGACAATTCCGGCACGTCCAAAAAAGTCCGCATTGCGACGGATGGCTATGACGCCACCTTGAATGCTTTGGTGGTGCCGAAGCTTGATGCCTCGGCCTATCTTACGGCCGTCTTCACCATCAAGGGCGAAGCGCCCATGCTGCCGGGTACGGTCAATCTCTATCGCGATGGCGTGTTCATGGGGCAGGGCGCCCTGCCGCTCCTGAGTCCCAATGAAGAAGCGAAGCTTGGATTCGGGGCCGATGACCTTATGAAGGTCAAGCGCGCCGAAGTGAAGCGCAAGAAGGGTGAGGAGGGCCTGATTTCCACCTCGAATGTCGAGGAGCGAGCCTGGGACATTGTGGTCAAGAATCTGCACGATGTTTCCATTCCAGTGACGGTGATCGACCAGATGCCGTTCTCAGCCAATGAGAATGTGAGTGTTGAGCCGTTGGCGCAGATGACGCCGCCAACCGACAAGGACTTGAACAAAAAGCGAGGTGTTGTGGCCTGGCGGTTTGATCTCGAGAGCAAGGCGGAAAAGATCCTCAAATTCGGTTACAAGGTTACTTGGCCACAGAACATGCAGGTTGGGATGAATTTGGAATGATCCTCATGCTGAGGTGCGCGGCGAAGCCGGGCCTCGAAGCACCGCACGTGCTGCAGCCAACCCTTCGAGGCCTTGGCTTGCGCCAAGGCACCTCAGGGAGAGGGGGACTTGGGATGAATTTAGAGTAGCATTTGCGCCGACCCAGGTTTCGTGTATGACCTCGCAACGGCTCCGGAGAAATTCTCCCGGGGCCGTTCGCATGTCTAACAGGAGTTGAGAATGGCCAATGTTGCGGTGGTCGGAGCCCAGTGGGGCGATGAAGGCAAGGGAAAACTGGTGGATTGGCTGTCCGAACGCGCCGATGTCGTCGTGCGCTTTCAGGGCGGCCATAATGCCGGCCATACGCTGGTCATTGATGGTGTCACCTATAAGCTTTCGCTGCTGCCTTCGGGCATTGTGCGGCCCGGCAAGCTTTCGATCATTGGTAATGGCGTGGTCATCGATCCATGGGCTTTGATTGCCGAAATAGAAAAGCTTACCGTCCAAGGCGTTTCTGTATCACGCGAGAATCTGCGCATTGCCGGAAATGCCACGCTTATATTGCCGCTCCATGGTGAACTAGATCGCATCCGCGAAGAGGCCGCTGGCTCTGGCAAAATCGGAACCACGGGGCGCGGCATCGGTCCAGCCTATGAAGACAAAGTGGGACGACGTGCCATCCGAGTAAATGATCTCGCTGACCTTACAACTCTCGGGCCCAAAATTGATCGTTTGCTCACCCATCACAATGCACTGCGGCGCGGGCTTGGCCAAGCGGAAATTGCGCCTGCAGATATTTTCAAGCAGCTCAGCGAAATTGCGCCAAAGATTTTGATCTATTCCGATGCCGTATGGTCGCTCCTTGATGAAGTAAAGCGTGAAGGCAAGCGCATTCTGTTTGAGGGCGCGCAAGGCGTGCTGCTTGATATCGACCACGGCACTTATCCTTTTGTGACCTCGTCCAATACCATTGCGGGGCAGGCGGCGGCAGGGTCCGGTCTGGGGCCTTCGAGCATTGGTTACGTGCTGGGAATTGCCAAGGCTTACACCACACGCGTGGGCTCCGGTCCGTTTCCAACGGAACAGGACAATGAGGTTGGCGAATATATTGGCCAGAGGGGACGCGAATTTGGCACGGTTACGGGGCGCAAGCGCCGCTGCGGCTGGTTCGACTCGGTACTGGTGCGGCAGGCGATCAAGACATCGGGCATCCACGGCATTGCGCTCACGAAGCTTGATGTGCTCGATGGCTTGAAGGAAATCAAAGTTGGCGTGGGTTACATGCTCGATGAAAAGCGCCTTGAACGCTTTCCTGCGGCGGAAGAAGCTCAACGGCGGGTTGAGCCGATTTATGAAAGTTTTGAAGGCTGGAAGGATACCACGGCGGGTGCCCGCTCATGGGCGCAGCTTCCGGCGCAAGCCATCAAGTATGTGAAATACCTTGAGGAACTGATTGAGTGCCCCGTAGCGCTTCTTTCAACGTCGCCGGAGCGCGAAGACACAATCCTGATGCGCGATCCGTTTGAGGATTGATTAGAACTTCCGCTGCTCGACAAAGAACCCATAAAGCGAACTCAGCAAGCTGACGCTGAAGAGCGACAGGAAAAGTTTCACTGGCACACTTAAAACCACAGCCAATATCTTGGCCGCTGTTGCGCTCACGCCGCCGACAATCGACAGCAAAAGAACAAGCACCAGAAATGTGGCGATGAGGATCAAGGCGTTCAAGACAATGAGAGCTGCAAATTGCAGGTTATTGCCTTGAGTCACCTGCAAGGCTGCACCGATGCCGAAATCCTTGCGTTCAAGAGCAATGGCGGGCAAGGCAACAGACATGCGCATGATATAAATTGCAGCTACGAAAAAGAGGATGGTGAGCAGAGGGCTAAGGTTTGGAAGGGCGGAAAGAAAGGCGGTGGAGGCTATGAGAGCAGGTACCAGCGTTATGAGCATAATCAGCAGGGTGCGACCGGCATAACTCCACACTGGACGATCAAGACGGAAGATTTTTTCAGACGCCGTAATTTCATCCAGCAAGATGTAACGGTGCCAGTTCACGGCAATGGAGGAAAAAATCACTATGCTGATTGCGGCAATGATGAATTCCGTTGGGCGGATGGTAACTGTGCTGGCTATGTCCTCGCCCGTGGAATTTGTGGCACCGGAGAAGTAGAGATCGAGAATGCTGACGCCTGTCAGCACGAGAATCCAGGGCAGGCCAATTCTTGTTCCGGCATTGCGGAATTGAATTACAGCTTTCAACGCATGTTTGATTGCCAGTAGTGCAGGTAGTTTATTCATTTGGGAAATCACTCTTTTATGAGTGGTTTAGCGAATAAGTTTTATCTTGGAAAGTTGAACATTGTTTTGTTCCAATGTCTCAGAGAAATTTTTCATGATGATGGCAGCCAGGTTTGATTTGGCGGTGGGCTTGCCACAGAAATAGCCTTGCAGATAGTCGCAGTTCAAGTTGCGCAGGGCCAGCATTTGTTCGTTTGTCTCAATGCCTTCAGCAGTGACTTCAATGCCCAGATTTCGGCTGAGTTCGATGATGGATTTGAGAATGCTGGGGGCCTTCGGTGTGGTGTCCAGGGCGTGAATGAAAGAGCGGTCAATTTTCAATTTTGAAAAAGGAAATTGCCAGAGGTAGCTGAGGCTGGAATAGCCTGTGCCAAAATCATCAAGGGCGATCGAACACCCCATGTCGCGCAGGGCATTGAGTTGGGAGAGAACCAGTTCCTGGTCTTTCAGGAATGTGCCTTCAGTAATCTCAACGTCAAGTCGGTAAGCGGGAAATTTGGTCTGTTCGAGGGCATGATTGACTTCTGCCAGCAAGGTTCCCGTATAAAACTGGGCCGGTGAAAAATTGACGGCAACAATGAGGTGTGATGGCCATTCTGCCGCCGTGCGGCAGGTATCTTCAATGCACCAGGCACCAAGCCGCGAGATGAGGCCGATTTCTTCGGCGATGGGGATGAATTCACTGGGCGCAATGTTGCCAAATTCAGGATGCCTCAGCCGCATCAGGGCCTCGAAGCCCACCAGTTTGCCGGACTTAAAGGAAAAGAACGGCTGGTAAAACATTTCGAACTGGTTTTGCTCAACCGCCCTGGTGATAATCGCGATCAGATCATTGCGGCGCTTGGCAGCTTGGGCTTCTGCCGGATCAAAGAAGGAATAACCGGGGCTGCCGCTTTCTGAGGAGGCGCGAAGGGCAAGGCCTGCGTGATGCAGCAGGGTTGCGGCATCCTGATCAGTTGCAGTTGTCAGGGCAACGCCGGCGATAGCCTCAATTCTGAGCTGTTGATCGCCCCATGGGACGGGCCTTGAACACAAGGCTGCCAGCTGTTTGGCGGTTTGCAAGGCGAGCACGGGATCGCCGACGTCGTAAAGGAAGACACCAAAGCTTTTGTGATCTATCCGGCCAATGATGCGGTTTTTGATTGGAGCGAGCTCAAGTCTCTCGGCCAATTGACGAATGACTGAACCAATGGCTTTACGACCATAGGCTTCGCCAACTCTGGCGAGACCCCTGATCCTGATTTCGATGAGGGTGGCGCCTAAGGGCCGGGGACCGGCCTTGATGATTTCCGCGTTGATGGCGGCGAGGAGGGCTTCATAGTTGAAAAAGCCCGTATCCTGGTCATAGCTTGAAAGGTGTTGCAAATTCAGGCGCAGAGAGCCCATCTCCTGGAGCTCCGGGGTATGATCTGATGGGGCGGAGATAATCATGTATGGTAATTGGCCTAAACATCCATTGGTCCCATAATGGGAAGGAAGAATGTAAGAATGCGTAAAATTTTGGGTCTGGCTGAGGGTTGGATGGTTAATTTTATCCGAAAAGCGGGAAAACTCTGGCTGACGGGGGTAATTGCAACCCTGTGTAGGTGCGCGTTGGTTTGGATTGTCGTGGTTTTAGCCCTGCACTTCGGGATACGCACTGAAGCCAGTGCAAAAACCTACCTGGAAATAGCCCGTGGCTCGCTCAAGGGCCTGCCGGCAGATGCGCACATTCGCGAAGATCTCGAGGCGGTTCTTGCGGGGCAGGCCAATGCCTACCGGCAATCCAAAGGACTGAAACCGCTGCAACCGGACCCGCTGCTGCGCGATGCGGCACGGGCGCAAGCTATTGACATGATGCTCAATAATTATGTGGGGCACCGGGCGAGTTCCGGCCAGGAATTTGATTCAAGGATGCGGGCCTTTCTGAAAAGTCCGATGACGCTTCCGAACATGGCGGAAAATGCTGCCCGCGATACGCAAAAGGGTGAGGCAGATGCAGCCAAGGCGCGGCGCCTGTTTCAGCAATGGGTGGGGAGCAGGCCACACCGCAAGTCGCTTCTCAATAGTGGTTACAAGTTTGTTTCAACCGGCGTGGTGCAGCGGGGAAACAAGATCTGGGCCATCCAGATATTCTGGGGGCCCATGCCTGAGGGCATGAAGATATTAGGGAGTGGAGAAATGTATTAGCCCTCCCATGGCGGGGAGAGGGCCGAGTAATCTAATACGTCAATGCCGCTGCAGGCTTTGGTGCCAATGCTTTTTGGGCCGCATTTTTCACGGCTTTCTGAACTTTTTCAAAGGCGCGCACTTCTATCTGGCGGATGCGCTCGCGCGAGACGTCAAATTCCTTTGATAGATCCTCAAGCGTCATGGGGTCGTCCTGCAGCTTGCGGGCCTCAAAAACGCGGCGCTCGCGCTCCGTCAGTTTGTCCAGGGCCTTGGTCAGCATATCCTTGCGCATGGCGGATTCTTCATTCTCAACCAGGATGTCTTCCTGGCTGTCGCTGTCATCGACCAGCCAATCCTGCCACTCGCCTTCGGCATCGGCGCGGACCAATGAATTGAGCGAGGCATCGCCGCCCAACCTTCGGTTCATGTTAACAACTTCCTGCTCTTCTACGCCCAAGCGCGTGGCAATCAGTTTCACTTGATCGGGCTTCAAATCGCCCTCTTCAAGAGCCTGAATCTGTCCCTTCATTTTGCGCAGATTGAAGAACAGCTTCTTTTGGCTTGCAGTGGTGCCCATTTTCACGAGGGACCACGAACGCAGCACATATTCCTGGATGGAGGCCTTGATCCACCACATGGCATAGGTGGCAAGCCTGAAGCCCTTATCGGGCTCAAAGCGTTTTACGGCCTGCATGAGGCCCACATTGCCCTCAGACACGACTTCGCCGATGGGCAGGCCATAGCCGCGGTAGCCCATGGCAATCTTGGCCACAAGGCGCAAATGGCTGGTAATCAGGCGCTCGGCGGCCTTGACATCGCCATGCTCTTTATAGCGCTTGGCCAACATGAATTCTTCTTCCGGCAGAAGCATCGGAAACAAGCGAATTTCCTGCAAATAGCGGTTAAGACCACCTTCGCCTGAGGCAATTGCTGGTAATGATGTGGCACGGGCCATATATTTAATTTCCTTCCACGTTTTCCCGAGTTGTGTGCTCGGGTATACAAATAATATAGTAGTGATTGCGTCTAAAATAAGATACCAAACAAGTTACCGTTTAACATTATTTTGATGAACGCGTGAAGGCCGCCAAAAGTTGCATCATGTCAGCGGGCAAGGGACTTTCGAAGTGCAAAGCCTTGCCGGTGCGGGGGTGCTCAAAGCCCAGGACGCAGGCGTGAAGTGCTTGTCTATTCAATGTGTTAACGGCGTTTCTTGCGACTTCACTCAAAGTGCTGAGGGAGGATTTGAAGCTAGCGCCATAGACCCTATCACCCAAAAGGGGATGGCCGATATGCGCCATGTGCAGGCGAATTTGGTGGGTTCGCCCGGTTTCCAAAGTACAGCGGAGGAGGCTTGCAAGTGGCGGTTTGCCTAAAGTTTCCAGAATTTCGTAGTGGGTGACCGCTTCGCGGGACGACTCTGATTTCGAAATCGCCATTTTCTGGCGATTGGTATTGCTGCGGGCGATGCTGGCGGAAACCGTGCCGCGGTTTCGTTCCGGCACCCCCCAGACAATGGTTTTATAGGCCCGTTCCAGCCTGCCATCGCGCCCGTGGGCAGCGAACTGTTCGGACAGGCCCTGGTGGGCCGCGTCATTCTTGGCGATGACCAGAAGTCCGCTGGTATCCTTGTCAAGCCGGTGCACAATGCCGGGACGCTTCACCCCGCCGATGCCTGACAGGCTGTCGCCGCAATGGGCAATGAGGGCGTTCACAAGGGTACCGGTTTCATTGCCGGCACCCGGGTGAACCACGAGGCCTGCGGGCTTGTCGATGATGACCAGGTCTCTGTCTTCATAGACCACTGAAAGCGGAATGGTTTCGGCCTGGGGTTCGGCTGCCACGGCAGGCGGGATCACCGCTTTCACGCGCTGGCCCGCCTTCAGCTTGTGGCGGGTTTCGGTGATGCAAACACCCTCGACAGAGACCTGGCCTTCCGCGATAAGCCTTTGAAAGCGGGCGCGGCTGACGTCTGGAAAGGTGAGCGCCAAAAAACGATCGAGACGGTCAGAAGTTTCGACGGTTGCGGCAAGGGTTTCGGAGGATTGCGACGTCATGGAAGATCAAAACTCAAGTCTGGGTGAAGCCCCGCCGGTCAATCGGTTTCTTGTCTGGGCCGTGTATTTCATGGGGGCCGTTCTCGTGCTGCTGTTCCTAGGCCTTATTGGTGGCATTATCTACAAGATCAAGAACCGTGTCGTGGTGCCGGAAGGAACGGGACTGGTGGAATTGGGCTTGCCAGCGGAGTCCCTCGTGCGTGAAGCCACGCTGACGGGTGATAAACTCACCATCAATACAGGTACAGAAGTTTTCATCGTTGAGGTGAGCACGCGGAAGGTTTTGCTGCGTGTGAAGGCCACTTCGCCCTGACGCTTGCACTCATGTAATTCGCCCGATATAGGAAAGCCTCTGGTGACAAGGTCCCTTCGTCTATCGGTTAGGACGACAGCCTCTCACGTTGTAAAGGCGGGTTCGATTCCCGCAGGGATCACCAACGTCATACTTGCATCCGTCTGATCTCATCGGCGACCAGTTTCTGAAGCCGCCAGAGATAGGAATCGTGGATACCAAATTCCTCCAGTTTTACAATTGTATTATGCAGGTACTCGGCGCAGGTGCCGACATGGCCTGCGGCGCGGGCCAAGCGTTGCGCCTGTTCTTCAAGTGAAAGGTCGACATAGTAGCTTTTGGAGCGGGGTGCGGCCCAGAATGTCAGTGCACGGAATTTTTGGCTCTTTGCCTGTACATCGATCCAGCGGATTGAGGGCAGGTCCTCTTTGTAACTCGCTTCGCGCCGCAGAAGACGCAGCATTTGCGCGTGATCGTCGCCCGCTGGAAGACGGAAGGCAACGCCATGGCAGCAACCGCCGTAATCAAGCGCCATCATCAGACCGGGCTGTTGCGGCGAGGCGCGCCAGCGGACAATATCAAGGCTGAAGGACCTCCGCCAACCAAAGGCCTTGCAAGCGCGGTGCTCAACATGCTCGAAATCAGGCTTCCAGATCAGTGAGCCATAGGCAAAGAGCCAAAATGGGTTGCCGGCGTTCTGCGAGAGAATTTGATGGGCGGCTAGTTCATATTCTTCATCGACAAGCTCGGTCAGGCCAAATTCCGGGCCTGAGTCGGGCTCCCTGCGATCAACAGTTGCCACCAGTTCGGCGGTCAATGACAGTTGCCGTGATTTCCGTACCATGGATCGAATCTGACTTCCTGTTGATTGACAGTGTTGAGATTGCCAATAGTTGATGGGTCTTGGCAAGACCACGCTTTATTCCCTAGACCTCCCGCCTTTTTGAATGATAGCCTTTCTGTTTTCGTGAGCTTAGTGGGCACATGGGCAGTGATCTTTTTCCAGGTTTTTATTCGACCACCATTGAAGTGCCCGTTGGGCCCATATTCGTACGGCATGCAGGCAAGGGGCCACCGGTTGTGCTCTTGCATGGTTTTCCGCAGACGCATGTGTGCTGGCACGGTATCGCGCCTACACTGAGCTCCCGATACTCGCTCGTCTGCATGGACCTCAGGGGTTATGGCGCCTCGGTTGCGCCACGGGGCGATGGCCATACGGTCTATTCGAAACGTGAAATGGCACGGGACGTCATTGC
>JAHFPK010000217.1 GCA_023266715.1 Hyphomicrobiales bacterium
TCACTCATCCTGGCGCGCCTTATGGTCAACCTTGGCGGATTGATACTCGCTGGCCTGGTTCTTCTAGGGACTTTTAGTCCGGTTGAGGCAAAGCCGCAGTTTTCAGCCATCGCCGTTGATGCCCGAACCGGGAAAATACTGTTTGGCAGCGCTATCGACGGATTGCGTCAACCGGCGTCGCTGACCAAAGTCATGACACTTTATCTGTTGTTCCAGGATCTCAAAGCGGAACGCATAAAATTGACGAGTGATCTTCAGGTATCGCGGCGGGCGGCTTCCATGCAACCCTCAAAACTGGGATTGAAACCCGGTTCTACAATTTCAGTTGAGAATGCCATTAAGGCCCTGGTCACAAGATCCGCCAATGACGTTGCCGCAACCATTGGTGAAAATTTGGAGGGCAGTGAAGCCAACTTTGCAGCCCGCATGACACGCACCGCACGTGCCATTGGCATGACGAAGACCACGTTCAAAAACGCCTCCGGCCTTCCCAATCCGGCGCAGGTGACGACGGCGCGTGACATGGCAACACTCAGCCTGCGTATCCAACGGGACTTCCCGCAGTACTACCCCTATTTCAGCATCGCATCGTTCACCTACAAAGGCCAAACCATTCGCACCCATAACAGGTTGCTCGGCAGGTATCAGGGAACGGATGGAATCAAGACCGGATATATCGCAGCTTCCGGCTTCAATCTCACGACGTCTGCCAAGCGCGGTGACAAGCGGATTGTTGGGGTCGTCCTGGGCTCGAGTTCTGGTGGTGCACGCAACAAATACATGATGAAAATGCTCGACAATGCATTCCCCAATTGTGAGAGCGGCGAGACAATTGCAGCTGCGGCAGGCACATTAGAAGCGATGTTAGTTCCGTCCACGAAAACGGCTGAGGCCGATGCAAAAAAGAAATCCACTTCTGACAAGATGAGCACAGAAAAAAAATTGCAAGTGGCCTCAATTAGCGAAGACGAAGACGTGCCTGCTGAAGGCACAATTTCCCAGACGGTAATAGCCGACAAGGACAAATCAGCGCCGCCTGATCCAAAAGTCTTGGAAGCAAAGATTGAGGAAACTGCTGTTGCCGAAACCGAAGAATCGGAGATGCCTGCTCAGCCGATGCCAACCAAACTTCCATTTGCTGTGAAGAAAAAAGTGGATGCCGCACCCGGTAAAGAGATTGTTGCCGCTATCGATCCCACCTGGAACATACAAATAGGGGCTTTCCCGAGGAAAGAAGAAGCCCGCCTGAAGCTTAAGGAAATCCGCGCCTCGGGCTATAAATTCCTCAGCGGAAAGCAAGCCATTACGGTGGAAGTGCAAAAGGGTTCAAAGACTGTTTACCGGGCCCGGTTCTCCGGCTTCACACAAAAAACCGCCAAGGCGGCTTGCGCCCAGCTTTCCAAAAAGGGATTGCAGTGCTTGGCCTTTTCGCCTCAATCCTGAAGCAGAATATCCTTGGCCTGATTGATCTTGGCGGCAAGATAGTCCGAGCCGCCGCGATCGGGATGGAAATCCTTCATCAGCCGGCGGTGGGCGTTTTTGATGTCGTCTTGCGTGGCCCCTGCCCTGAGGCCCAACACGGCCAAAGCCTCGTCGTGGGACATGGCGCTCGTGCTGGGCTGCTTGGTTTTCTCAGCACCTTTCCAAGTTTCGCGCCATTCAGATTTGTTGCGATCAAGCCATGCTTCAAGCAATGAAACGCTTTGATCTGAAGCCTTGGCGCAATGGCGGTAAAGTGATTGCAGATCGCCGGGATTCAACTCTTCAAGCCTTGCTCCCTTGAAGGGCCCAGAGAGAACCTGCCCTGTCATCTCGCCTGAATCGTGATCGAGCTCCATGGCCAGAATACCCGTTGCAACACGAGACTTCTGCCCGGCAGTTTTTTTCCCCCAGGGAAATCCATTTGGAAATACTGCCGATTGGCCAATCATGCCAATGCCCAAGGCAAAGAGCGGAACGGCATAGGTTGCAAGCCCACGAAGGGCGAGCAGACCGGACAAGGCAATGATTGCGCCGCCGATCAGTTTTCTGGTCAAGCCTGGAACCTGGCTTGGAGAAGTATTTGCAAATTTCCTGATAAGCCACAGGCCGCCAAAGACGATGACAAGGGCAATGATAAGATTGAGCATGACGGTTCTATTTCAACTGCTGCAACAGCAGATTGGAACTTCCGCCTTTGGTTTTTGCGCGGTTTTCGAGGGCCGTTCTGCCACCGGCGGCGTAAACAGCCACCGCCGAAAGCAGTTCGCGCAGCATGTGGGCTGACGATTCATTGAGTTTGAAATAGGCTCCGCGAGTGAGCTTGGCAATCTCGCGAAAGGCCCGCTCGGCATTAGCATCATTGCCCTCTTGAAAGGTAAATATTGGCGTTCCCTGCATGCCAATTTCGCCGGCGGCCCGGCACAGAACGTCAATGTTTTCTTCCATGGCATCGCCTACATAAATCACGGCGTTTACTTTGGTGGTGCGCAGTTCCTTTTTGATATGCGAAAGGGCGCGGCCAATTTGCGTGTTGCCGCCGCGGCAATCCACGGTCGTCATCAACTTGGCGAGGGCCGTTGGATTACTCACCCATTTGGAAGCACGGCATTCATTGAAGCCCCGGAAATAAACAAGTTGCACATCCAGTCCGCCGATACGGGCTGTCTCGGCAAACATTTCGGCCTGGATGGAAAGGGCGCGGTCCCAGCTTGGTTGCCGGCTCATGGTAGCATCCATGGCAAAAATCAGCTTGCCGCGATTACCGTCCTTTGCAACTGGCGGCAGGCCACGGACCTTCTCAAGGAAATCTGAAACATCACCTTCGCTTTTCGGAGTCAGTGAGGTCGGTGCTTTAGCCATATCTTTGCCCCCTGCATGAACAGCGGCATTACAGATAGTGCGCTTTTTGGATATTCAAAGCAATTCTGCCGGAACCTAGTTGCAAGTTTCTGCCTTCAGGAACTCCAGATGGGCCAATTTCCCCGAGAGGGCAAAAGTGCCGTAGTCCATGACTAGGCCAGTGGAAACGCCATTTTCATACATATCAAAATTGATCTGGTAAAGGGGCGTTTCCTCGCTGTTTTCATCGGTTGAAAAGTAGCCGATGGTGACAGGCCACGAAGAAAGCGATTGCAGTGGGGCGGCCTGGGAATTGTCCATTTCCTTCTTTCCTTCACCGGCTTTCACCCTTTTTCCGATGGTGCTAATGGCGCGCACGGTCTTTTCCTCGTCAGAGCCATCGTAGATCAGCGAAACATCACGGGTTTCACCTTTCGCGGCAGCATCCATCAGGCGCAATTGATGGCGCATGGGAAAAATGGTTTCCGCCGAAATGGACACTTTCTTCTCCTGCGGCAGGCTGATGCTGACTTCGCCGACACTGTCCTTCTCGGGGCGCGAAACACTCAGGCGCTTTTCGCCTTCCTGCTTGTTATCCACAAATTCCTTTTCGCTGTAATTCATCGCCTTGCCGTCACCGGTTTCCCAGGACGATGATTGGGTATCAAAGAGGCGCGAGGTGCCCTCTTTGTAATCAAAACGGTTAACCAGGCGGAAACTTACGGTCCAACCATCGCATTCGCTGCCGGATACCTCATAGGCCATGCGACCGGATACATTGCCGACGTTTGCCCCTTCACTTGTGCGCAGCAATTGCAGATCATAAACCGCGCGATGGGGCGCCACGACAGAGGCCATGGCCTGCGATGAAAGTATCAAAAAAACGCCCGTCAATAAAACTCTTTTCAGCACCCTTGAATCTCCGTGGTTCCGGTGGTCCATTGCCCACCTTACTATATCGATTTGAGCTTATGAAGGTTAAGGCAAAGCAAACATGACAACAATGGCCAAAGCAAGAATTTTGGTAACCCGCCACCTTCCCAACGAGGTGGAAAACCGCCTGACTCGCGATTTTTCGACCGAACTCAATCCAGACGACAGGGCCATGAGCGGCGCAGAGATCGCGGAACGGGCAAAGAACTTCGATGGGCTCTTGATTACCTCGATGGACCGTTGCCGGAAGGACCTGATTGACGCCCTGCCCGCTTCCATACGCATGATTGCGACATTCTCCGTCGGCACGGACCATATCGATATTCTCGCCGCCAAGGCAAAAGGCATTGCAGTTTCCAACACGCCGGACGTGCTCACTGACGCCACGGCTGACGTCGCACTTCTTCTCATGCTGGGGGCGGCGCGGGGAGCGGTTTGGGGTGATAAAATGGTGCGCGACAACAAGTGGGGACCACCATCGCCTACCTATCCGCTGGGGCTTGATGTATCGGGGCGACGGTTGGGAATTATTGGCATGGGGCGTATTGGTCAAGCTGTAGCCATTCGAGCCCAAGCATTTAATATGATACTGCATTATCACAACCGGCGGAAGGTGGATGCTGCATCGGAACATGGTGCCACGTTCCATGCGCGACTTGATGACATGCTGCCCAACTGCGATTTTCTATCAATCAATTGTGCCTCCACGGCGGAAACCCGCGATTTGATCAATGAAAAAACCATAGGACGGTTGCCCAATGGAGCAATCATCGTGAACACGGCGCGGGGCGAAATTGTTGACGATGAGGCGCTCATTTCTGCGCTAAAATCAGGAAAGCTTGCGGCGGCTGGGCTTGATGTATTTAAAGGGGAGCCCAATATTGATCCACGCTACCGCGAGTTGGACAATGTATTCATGCTGCCCCACCTCGGCAGTGCCACAAAAAATACGCGCATTGCCATGGGCATGAGAGCTGTCGATAATTTGGAGGCGTTTTTCAAAGGTGAACGTCCACGCGATCTTTTAACAGGAGCATGACATGGGACTGATCAACAAAAGACTTACGGAACTCGGTATTATGCTGCCGACGCCGTCAAAGCCTGTGGCGAATTATGTGCCCTGGGTCAGGACTGGCAATCTCGTGTTCATATCCGGCCAGGGCGCGGTAAAAGACGGCAAGATTGAATATACGGGCAAGGTAGGCGACACACTTTCGATTGAGGATGCCGTTGCTTCCGCCCGCCTCACCGCGATCAATGTCCTTGCCCAGTTGCGCGATGCCTGTGGCGGCGATCTTGACCGGGTGAAACGCATAGTAAAGCTTCTGGGCTTTGTGAATTGC
>JAHFPK010000218.1 GCA_023266715.1 Hyphomicrobiales bacterium
ACCCCAGAAGATGGCCGGCATTCCACCAGCAGGCGCGAATGCCTTTGGCCGGCTCCATCCAGGTTTCATAGTTCAATGCTTCAAAACGCTCGAGGGCATTCATAGCGTCTTCCAAAGTGTAAATAGGTTCCACCTCGGGAAGGCCACGCTTGCGGTTGCGCTCGTTCTGGAATTTGGTATCCGACTCCTGGATGAAGCCGGAGTCAGGCAGCATGACGGCGCAGAGATCGACCGTTGCAGCGGTGCAATGAATTTTTTTGGTGAAACCGTGTTTCACAAGTTTTGGAATAAGCCCGGTGTGATCAATATGGGCGTGGGTAAGCAGCATGGCATCGAGGCTTGCGGGATCAAACGGGAAGTTGCGATAATTGAGTTCACGCTCGGTTTTTGAACCCTGGAACATGCCGCAATCGATGAGCACTTTGGCATCCTCGGTTTCGATGAGATAACAGGAGCCGGTAACCGTCCGGGCCGCACCGTGAAATTTAAGGCGAATGGACATCTTTAATCCTTGGGAATGGCGAGGCCGCGGCTCAGGAGTTTTTTCCACGCCTGTTCCGGTGTATCCGCAAAGTCGAAGAGATTGAGATCATCTTCGTGGATAAGCTTGGCTTTGGCGAAAGCTGAAAAATTGACGGCTTGGTTCCAGAACTTGGAATCAAACAGAATAACCGGCAGGGGCTTGCTCATTTTTCCGGTCTGACGAAGATTGAGAATTTCAAAGAGCTCGTCGAGGGTGCCGAAGCCGCCGGGGAAAACCACTAGGGCTGCAGCTCGCATGGCAAAGTGCATTTTGCGCATGGCGAAATAGTGAAAGCGAAAGGTGAGCTCAGGGGTTGAAAAGGGATTGGGCTCCTGCTCGCGGGGGAGCGTGATGTTGTAGCCGATGGAGGGGGCATCGGCATCGTGGGCGCCGCGGTTGGCGGCCTCCATGATGCCCGGGCCGCCGCCGGTGGCAATTACATTGTGGCGCGTTTTTCTGTGGTTATATTTCGCACCTCCGTGGATTGAACATAGCTTTGCAAATTCGCGGGCCGCTTCATACCAGCCAGAGCCATCGGCCTCGCGCACCCGGGCCGATCCAAAAACCACCACGGTTGATTCAACCCCCCAGGCGCGCAGATACTCCTCGGCCTTTTGATACTCGAGATGAAACCTAAGTCCTCTGGTGGAATCACCCAGAAGGAAATCTTGATCAAGGGCCGGAATTCGAAAGGCGGATGCCGCCATTTGGGGCTTGTTTGAAGGCAATTTATTCAAAATATGAACTCGGTTGTTGCGGATGTTATTATGGGGCAAGAGTAGCTGCAATCGGATGCGATGAGAAGAGGATGCAATAATGGGCGAGAAGAAAGCCTTTGCGGCAAGGTTTGTGGCGACACCGGGGAAGAAATTTGACCTCGGCAAATGTGACCCCCGGGATGGTAGTGCTTTTGCTGACAAAGATTTGGCCAAGGAGCAATTGGTTAAAGACGCCGAAGCCATAGACGCATTGCAGGACAGGCTTTATGCGGAAGGAAAGCGGGCATTGCTAGTTGTGCTGCAGGGCATTGATTGCTCGGGCAAGGATGGCACCGTGCGGGCGGTGTTCAATACCTGCGGGCCTATCGGCGTGGCGGTGAAATCCTACAAGGCGCCCTCGGACGAGGAGAAGGCCCATGATTATCTCTGGCGCGTCCATCAGGCCTGTCCTCCCCGCGGGCTCATCGGAATTTTCAATCGTTCGCATTACGAAGATGTGCTTGTAGTGAAGGTTGAAAAGCTCGCAAGCCCAGATGCAATCGAACGACGCTATGATGAAATCAACCAGTTTGAAAAACTGATCTCGAATAGCGGCACGCGCATTCTGAAATTCATGTTGAATGTCTCGAAGGAAGAGCAGGCGGTGCGGCTGCAGGAGCGGGTGGACAGTCCTGACAAGCAATGGAAATTCAAGCCGAGTGATTTGGCTACGCGTGCGAAATGGGCCGAGTATATGGCAGCCTATGAAATGGCGGTGGCGCGCTGTTCAACCGAGGTGGCACCTTGGCATATCATTCCGGCAGACCGCAACTGGGTGCGCAATGGGGTTATTGGGAAAATCGTGCGTGAGACTTTGGAGGAGATGAATCCACAATACCCGGCGCCAAGGGACTGGGATCCGAAAACGATCAAGGTCGTTTAGTTCCCTCACACCTTCAGGCCACGCAGGAGGATTTCCAGAACGGCTTTCTGTGCCGTCCTGATATCCTCACGGCGGCCCAGCACGGCATCAACCTGCACGGAAAAGTCGGCGTAGTGCTGGGTCACGGCCCAGATTGCAAAGATCAGATGGTAAGGATCAATGGGGGCAAGTTTTCCTGCCGCAATCCAGGACTTGATGACCTGAGCTTTTTCATTGACCAATTGCTTCAAGGGGCCTTTCAGGAATTTTTCAATCATCGGCGCGCCATGGAGAATTTCATTGGCAAAAAGCCTGGATGCCTTTGGATTGGCTTCCGACATTTCCATCTTCGCCGAGATGTAGCGGGACAGCTCGATTAGTGGATCGCCTGAGGGATTGAGTTCCGCCAATGGCTTCAGCCAGTCGCTCAGCGTGTGCTCCAGCAAGGCCACATAGATGTCCTCCTTGCGGCGGAAGTAATAGAGAAGATTTGGCTTCGACATTTCGGATTTTGCGGCAATCTGGTCCACGGTCGCGCCACGAAAACCGAAAGCCGAAAAAATATCCAGGGCGGCATCGAGGATCAGTTCCTTGTTGCGCGCTTGAATGCGGGTATTGACGATGGGTTTGAGTTTCGACTGTGGCATTAAGAACTACCTTATAATTCTTGATCAAATGGTCAAGAGCGGATAGCTTTCCCTGCAAATACAAGAATAACCCGGGGAGGGGACATGACGGCTAAAGCCGTGATTGAGACGCAGGATTTGAGCCTCACCTTCACAACGGCCGATGGACCGGTCTACGCCTTGCAGGGGATTAATCTCACGGTAAATGACGGGGATTTTGTCTCACTCATTGGCCCGTCGGGCTGCGGCAAGACCACGCTTTTGCGGGTGATTGCCGATCTTGAACGGGCAAGCAACGGAAGCATTCAGGTGAATGGCATGAGCACTGAGCGAGCGCGGATGGCGCGCGCCTATGGCTATGTTTTTCAGGCGCCAGCCCTTTACCCGTGGCGGACAGTGGAAAAGAACGTCGGGCTGCCCTTGGAGATCATGGGGATTGCGGATGCCGCGTCGCGGGTGAAGCGCAATCTGGAAATGGTCAATCTTGCGGGGTTTGAGAAGAAATTTCCTTGGCAACTGTCGGGCGGCATGCAGCAGCGGGTTTCCATTGCGCGTGCGCTGGCGGTTGAGCCCAAGCTGCTGCTGATGGATGAGCCCTTTGGGGCGCTTGATGAAATCGTGCGGGATAAATTGAACCAGCAATTGCTGGAGCTGTGGGCGGCGACGAAAAAGACCGTGGTGTTTGTGACGCATTCAATTCCGGAAGCGGTGTTTCTGTCTTCCAAGATTGTGGTGATGAGCCCAAGGCCCGGTCGCATCATTGATGTGATTGAAACGAATTTACCGGCGAGCCGCACACTGGACATCCGCGAGACGCCGGAGTTTCTGAAAATCGCCCATCGCGTGCGGGAGGGGCTGAAGGCGGGGCATAGCTATGAAGATTGATGCTTCACATCTGGCAAATGCTTCGAGGCTCACGGGCTTTGCCCGCTCGCACCTCAGGGTGAGGGGTATCCCTCACCCTGAGGTGCGAGCGTTAGTGAGCCTCGAAAGGGCTGTGAAGGATGAGTAACACTCGCACAGAAAGCAATTCTATTCTTCCCGTCACGGTGGTGTGCGTGATCATTCTTGTGGCTTGGTACATCGCGGCGATTTTCATGAACACTGTTGTAGCCCAGCCGAAGATTGAGGCTTTGGGCGGTGGCTTTGCCAATACGGTGAATGTGTCGTGGAGCCTCGATCGCCCGGTTATTCCTGCGCCGCACCAGGTTGTGGTCGAAGTCTGGAATACGGTTTTCACCATTGCGCCCTGGAAGGTGAAGTCACTGGTCTATCATGTCTGGGTGACGCTTTCGTCGACGCTGCTTGGATTTTTCCTGGGAACCTTGCTGGGCGTCGGGCTGGCCGTGGCCATTGTTCATTTTAAATTGCTGAGCAAGAGCCTGATGCCCTGGATCATCGCATCACAGACCATTCCCATTCTTGCCATTGCGCCGATGGTCATCGTTGTGCTGGGGTCCGTTGGGCTCACCGGATTGGTGCCGAAATCCGTCATCTCCATGTATCTGTGTTTCTTCCCGGTTGCCATCGGCATGGTGAAGGGGCTGACCTCGCCGGACCCGATGCAGCTTGATCTCATGCGCACTTACAATGCCAGCGTATCCCAGGTGTTGTGGAAGCTCAGGTTTCCGGCGGCAATGCCGTTTCTGTTTGCATCCCTCAAGGTGGCTGTTGCCATTGCGCTGACGGGCGCGATCGTGGGTGAATTGCCCACGGGCGCGCAGTCCGGCATTGGTTCGCGCATGCTGGCCGGTTCCTACTATGGGCAAACCATTCAAATCTGGTCGGCGCTGGTTGCGGCTTCCGTCGTGGCAGCCATGCTGGTTTACGGCGTGGGCGGGATTGAGCGGATCGTCAACCGGCACATGGGAGCACGGGCATGAAAGTCTCTTCGCTCCGCGATATTCTGGCGCCAGCGATTTTCGGTATCGCCGTTCTTATCCTGTGGCAGGCGGCAGTCCGGTTTTTCAATGTGCCCTTCGTGATTTTTCCGGCCCCTACGGATATCTGGTCCAAGCTCATTATCTCGCTGCCCACGCTTTATGAGGATTTTGTCCAGACCTTCATTCGCGCGGTGATTCCGGGTTGGATCATTGGTTCGCTCTCGGGATTTCTGGTAGCGCTGTTATGCGACCGGTTCGCCTTCCTGCGGCAGGGGCTCCTGCCGCTAGGCAATTTGGCCGCTGCGCTCCCCATCGTCGGCGTTGCCCCCATCCTGGTGATGTGGTTTGGTTTTGACTGGCAATCAAAGGCCGCCATGGTGGTGGTGATGACCTTCTTTCCCTTGCTGGTGAACGCAGTG
>JAHFPK010000219.1 GCA_023266715.1 Hyphomicrobiales bacterium
ATGCCCGTGGCTTCGCCCGCATATTCCAAAGTCTCGCCGCGCTTTTCGCGCTCGCGCTGCAAGAACCAGCCCGCTTCTCCTGCCGGATCACTGGCCCCATCTGGTTTTTCACGAAAGCTGAATTCTTCCGCTTCAAATTCCGTTTCGTCCCCGCCAAAATCAAGCTTTGGATCGTCCATGGCCTTACTCTCTCGTGCTACCAAGCATTAACTATTTACTAACGCTATAGTCCGAGAGAATGACGCAGAATGGTTATCAGCAAGCTAACAGCGCAGATTAAATTACACGGGAACCCCGTTGCGCTGGGCAAATTCCAGGAGATCGCCCCGGATAGAGTGGGCCGGACTCTTCAACAATGGCGCCATGAAGGACCAGAGCTTGCCCTGGTCGAGCTCAAGTAGCATCGCCTTCACCGGGCCAATGCCCGATGGAACCATCGAAACAGAGGTAAGCCCGATGCCCAGCAGCCCCATGGCTTCCAGGGGGCGGCCGCCGAGTTCACCGCAAAGGGTAACGGGCTTTTTGTGGGCCCTGGCCTTTTCGACAATCAGCCGCATGGCGCCAAGGGCTGCCGGGCTCAGGGGATCGTAGCGGCCCGCCAGCTTGGGGTTGCCGCGATCCGAGGCAAACAAAAACTGCACCAGGTCATTGGATCCCACGGAGGCAAAATCGATAAGTGGGAAAAGCTGGTCGAGTTGCCAGATGAGGGCCGGAATTTCGATCATCACGCCGAGCTGCACGGATTTTGGCAGGTGATGCCCGCGCGCCACGAGATAGGCCTTTTCCAATTCAACAATGTCCCGGGCCCGCAAATATTCGTCCACATCGGCAATCATCGGGAACATGACTTTGAGATCACGGCCCTGCCCTGCAATCAAAAGCGCGCGCACCTGCAGGCGCAGCAAGGCGGGCCGGTCCAGCGCCATGCGGATGGAGCGCCAGCCCAGCGCCGGATTGTCTTCTCGCGGCTGGCGCAGGTACGGCAGTGTTTTATCAGCGCCAATATCCAGCGTCCGAAACACCACGGGCTTGCCATTGGCCTGATCAAGAATGGCCGCGTAATGGCGAACCTGCGAGGCCAGGCGCGGAAATCTGTTGGCCATCATGAAATGCAGTTCCGTGCGGTAAAGGCCAACGCCGTCAGCGCCTGAATCATGCAGGTGCGGCAAATCGACAATCAGCCCCGCATTGATATTGAGATTGATATATACCCCATCCTTGGTGATCGCCGGCACGTCGCGCAGCACCGCATATTGCGCCTGCTTGCGCGCATAGAAGCGAACTTTCTCGGCGTAGGATTTCTGCAGATCATGGGACGGCCTGACAAACAGCTCGCCCGTGTTGCCGTCAATAACGATAGGGCTTCCCGTATCAACAAGATCAATAAGGCCCGCCGCCTGCCCCACCGCAGGAATGCCAAGGGCCCGCGCGACGATCGCCACATGGCTGGTCTTTCCGCCTTCCTCGAGAATGACACCACGTATTTTGCTGCGGTCATAATCCAGAAGTTCGGCAGGCCCCATGTTGCGTGAAACGATGATGGCGTTGGCTGGCAAATCACTGCGTGACGCGGTTGCCACCGCTCCCGTCAAAATGCGCATCAGGCGGTTTGAAAGATCGTCGAGATCATGCATGCGTTCGCGCAAATAGGCGTCAGGTGTGCGCATCATGCGGGCGCGATTGTCATTCTGCACCCGCTCAACCGCGGCCTCCGCAGTCAGACCCGTATCAACCGCCTCGCCGAGGCGGTTAACCCACCCTTTGTCATGGGCAAACATCCGGATGGTCTCCAGCACGTCGGAATAGTCCGCCCCGCGGAGCGACTCCGAGCCATCAAGCAATTGGTCGACCTGCAAATGGAGCTGTTGAACCGCCTCGGCCAGCCGCTTCTTTTCCAGCGGAATATTTTCGGCAATCAGATTGTGAACCGCAACCCGCGGCTCATGCAGAACCACATGGCCCAGGGCAATGCCGTCCGCAAGCGACTCGCCGCGCAAATGATGGCTGCGCATGTGGGCAACATCAGCCGCCACTTCGCGCGCCACTTCGCGCAGTTCACCAGAGGCAATAACCTCGGCAAGAACCATGGCTGTCGTCTGCAGGGCCTCTTCTTCCTCATCGGTATAGTGGCGGCTCGTGCGGTTTTGCACAACCAGCACGCCAATAACCGTGCCGCCCCGCATAATGGGGGTGCCCAGAAAGGAATGGTAAATTTCTTCGCCGGTTTCAGGCAAATACTTGAACGATGCATGGTTTTGCGCGTCGGGCAAATTAAGGCCAATCGCCTGATCAGCGATGAGACCCACTAGGCCTTCGCCCACTTTCAGCTTTGACTTGTGAACGGCCGCCCGCTTCAAGCCTTCCGTGGCATAGAGTTCCAGAATCTGGCCCGGCCGCATCACATAGATGGAGCACACCTCAGCCACCATGTTGGCCGCGATCAGTTGGGCAATTTTATCGAGCCGCTTTTGCGCCGTTTCCGGCTCCGCCATAACCTCGCGGAGCCGCCGAAGCAGGACACGCGGGCCAAGGGCGGAGTGTGCCATCAGCAGGTGTCCTCGCGCAGGCGTTTCCAGCGCATGCGGGTCGTAAATTTATGACGGGCGCAGCGTTGCATGCCTCTTATGCCTCAAGACCATAGGCCTGATGCAAGGCTCTGACGGCCAATTCCGTATAGGCCTCATCAATCAGTACACTGACTTTAATTTCAGACGTCGCGATCGCCTGGATGTTGATGCCCTTGTCGGCAAGGGAGCGGAACATCTTCGCGGCAACGCCTGCGTGGCTCCGCATGCCAATGCCCACCACTGAGACCTTGGCCACATCGGCTGAGTGGGTGAGTTCAAGGAAGCCAATCTTGTCCTTGACGCCGTTCAACACCTCAATGGCCTTGCGCAAGTCCTTGCGCGCCACGGTGAATGTGATGTTGGCGTTGGCGCCATCGGTTGAAACATTCTGCACAATCATGTCAACGCTGATATCAGCTTCCGCCAAGGGGCCAAAAACGGAAGCCGAAACACCCGGTTGATCCTTGACCTTGCGGATCGAAACTTTTGCCTCGTCCCTGGAGTAGGCAATTCCGCTCACAACATGCTGTTCCAAGATCTTGTCCTCTTCGCAAACGATTGTTCCGGGCCCGCTGCCATCGGGCTTGTTTTGATTGGGCGAGTCCGGTGCTTCAAAACTTGATCTTACCTGCAGGGGCACCTTGTACACCATGGCAAGTTCGACGGACCGGGTCTGCAAAACCTTGGCGCCAAGCGAAGCCTGTTCCAGCATTTCCTCATAGGAAATCCGGTCCAGCTTGCGCGCCCCCGTCACAATCCGGGGGTCTGCCGTGTAAACGCCGTCCACATCCGTATAAATATCGCAGGCCGCATCAAGCGAGGCTGCCATGGCCACCGCTGAGGTATCCGTGCCTCCCCGCCCCAAAGTGGTAAGCCGCTTGTCAGGGCCGACGCCCTGGAAACCGGCGACCACGGCAACCTGGCCCTGTTCCATGCGCTTCCTGATTTCGGCCGAATCGATCTCGGCAATCCGGGCCGAGCCATGCACGCCATCGGTTTTCAAAGGAATTTGCCAGCCCTGCCAGGAACGCGCCGGAACGCCCATGTCCTGCAGAACAATGGCCAGGAGACCTGCTGTCACCTGTTCACCGGAGGCAACAATGGCGTCATATTCGCGCGCATCATGCACGGGCGCAGCCTCTTTGCACCAGCCCACCAGACGATCGGTGGTGCCGGCCATGGCGGAGACGACGACCACGACATGATGGCCGGCCTTCACTTCACGCAACACATGACGCGCCACATTGCGGATATGCCCGATATCCGCAACCGAAGTGCCCCCAAACTTCATAACCAAACGGCCCATCGGCCAAAACCTTTCGTATTCTCGAAGCTCTGGCTTGCGGCCAAATCAGATGTAAAAGTTAACTCTTAAGGTGCGACGGGGCGTACTCATAGATGAGGGTCTTCGCTTATGCAATAATGGCATCCACAATTTTGGACATTTGATTATGACCGCCGCCATGCAAAACACGATTGACCCCGCCGAAGTCGAAAAATTCTCGAAATTGGCCGCCGAATGGTGGAATCCCAAGGGCAAGTTCGGCGTTCTCCATGTCTTTAACCCGGTTCGCCTGGCCTATATCAAGGAACAGGTTTGCGCCCGTTTTGGCCGCGATCCCTATGACCCCAGGCCTTTCACCGGGCTGCGCTTCCTCGACATCGGCTGCGGCGGCGGCCTCTTGACCGAACCCATGGCAAGGCTTGGCGCTGATATCGTAGGCGTTGATCCATCGGAAAAAAACATCAGGACCGCACAGGTTCATGCCGAGGAACAGGAGCTCGCCATTGATTATCGCTGTGCCACGGCAGAGGATCTGGCCGCCGCAGGCGAGCGCTTTGACGTTATCCTCAACATGGAAGTGATTGAGCACGTGGCGAACCCGCAAAGCTTCACCCGGATCTGTGTCGCCATGCTGAAGCCTGAGGGTCTGATGTTTGTGGCCACCATCAGCCGCACGCTGAAATCCTTCGGCCTTGCCATCATCGGAGCGGAATATGTGCTGCGCTGGCTGCCCAAGGGCACCCACCAGTGGGAAAAATTCATTACTCCGGCTGAACTGAAAACCTGGCTTGCTGATAACCACATCGCCATCAAGGGTGAAACCGGCATCACCTATCATCCGCTCGCTAATCAATGGCGCAGGTCACGCGATATGGATGTGAATTACATGATGGTGGGGCAGAAGGGTTAGTTCGAATCTTCCGGCAGTCTTGGCAGAGGATGAACCTCGATACCCTCTTCAATCAGGGCCTTGGCGTCTTCAGGTTTTGCTTCACCATAGATGCCGCGCTTTTCGCTTTCCTCATAGTGGATCTTGCGCGCCTCATCGGCGAACCTGTCACCCACATATTCGGCATTCTCTTCCACATTCTTGCGCACTTCGCGCATCATCTGCATCAGCTTCTGGGTGCGGGGGTCAACCGTGCCGGCCAGCATCTTCTGCGAAGCCTCCGTCTTCCTGTTTGATTTGGTCG
>JAHFPK010000220.1:0-1956 GCA_023266715.1 Hyphomicrobiales bacterium
GGCATGATCGGCAAGCCGGGGAAATGCATGGTGGGAGAAGGTTGCGCCGCTATTTCTGACCAGCGTCAGGATAACCGAGGGATCGTCAAACTCAATGAGTTGATCGCTCAGCGCCGCCGAAATGGTGCGCCGACGGGCAATCAGGCGCAGCAAACTCACCTGCCCGGTGGCAATGACCTTGCCGAGAACTTGATCGCTGATCTGGTTGCAGAGTTCCAACAAGGGTCCGGCGACTTCAATGCGGGGATCATGGATGAGTTTCGACACCAGAAGATGCGGGGGCGCATCCATTATGGAAAGACGGTCAACGATGGTGATCAGCGACTTTAACGGGATACGCGGCACCAGTTTCAGCAGGGCATCGGCGGCGAGGGCGCGCTCCTGAGGTTGGCCGGCATTTGGGTTCGAGAGCATCATGTCGAGGAGCGAGCGGGCGAGTTCGCCTGCATCCTCATCGGGCCGTTCATTGCCAGCAATGGCGGCGGCCTCGGCCAAGGCGAGCTTTGTAAAGGGATCATCTTCGGGTTTGACGCGCTGGACCGCGGTTTTGAACGGCGCCACGGGCTCGGAAAGGCCTGGTAATGCCGTTTCAGAGCTTTCTTCGTCCAATGCCGCTTCAGCTGCTATCAGCGCGGCAACTTCCGCCAGGAAGGCAGCCCGGTCGGCTGGTGTGGGCGTCACGAAAATGGATTTGGCAATATCGCCAATGCCGGGTACTTCGGCGTCTAATACCGGCACGTGATCAACGTCCAGTTTGCCATTGACGGGTTGTGGCTCAGGAGTAACCCTGGCCGCAACAAGCGCAGCTTGTGATGGTTCAGTTTCCGATTCCGGCGAAACGACTTCCTCAGCGGCAATGAGTTCAGGAGCTGGAGACTCCTCTTGCACTTCATTGGCCGGGAATGCTTCTTCGGGAAGCGGAATTTCTGCTTCAGGCGCGGAGATCAGCGCTTCTGGTGCGGAGACCGGCTCTTCAATTTTCAGGGTTTGGACTGGCGTTCCGATCTCCGGTTCCGGTGCCGATGCTTCAACCTCCATCGGAATTTCAGCGTCAACCCATGCCCAAGGCTTTTTTTCAACCGGTTTCGGCGCCTCAATCTCGATGTCGGGTATGAAAAATTGCTCTTGGACCTCGACCGGCTCTACGGGCGCCGAAAAAACTGTTTCCTGGATGATTTCAACTGGTGTTGTGATGGCGGGTTCTGGCAGCGACACTTCATCGGCGAAAGCGGTTGGTGTTTTTTTGAGCCTGGCCAAGAGTACACGGAAGGAATCCGCCGTTATACGGCGGTTCGGGGCTATTTCCCCACCGGCTTCGTCCAAAGCATTCATCTGCTCTGATCCTTGACGGTTCATATGCAACCCGGGCGCGATTCTTTCATCGCTATGCCAGGCGGCTGGTTCACCCATAACTTCAAATGCTCCCTATCCCGTCTCCTAAGCAATGACTCAGACGTTTGTAAACTTGCTTAATCGCGGCGAATTGGGCTAGTGCCGGCGGCGTTTCGATGGCTTTATGGTTAAGGGCAGGTTAAATTATCGCGGAGATGTGACTTCCCTTGACCGGCACCACGCACCACATAGGCTTCACAAAACCTAATCTGAGAACAGGATTCATCATGGCAGACAAAATCACCAAGACGGATGCGCAGTGGCGGGAGGAATTGACACCGGAACAATACCGCGTATTGCGCGAGCATGGCACCGAGCGGGCCTTTTCCAATGCGCTGAACGGAGAAAAATCATCGGGCATGTACAAGTGTGCGGGTTGTGGCGCGGATCTCTTTCCGTCCGATACCAAATATGATTCCGGAACGGGCTGGCCAAGCTATTATGCGCCCGCCTCGCCAGATGCGGTGAGCGAACACGTTGATAAATCCTGGTTTTCAACGCGCACCGAGGTGCGCTGTGCAAAATGCGACGGGCATTTGGGCCATGTGTTTCCCGATGGGCCAA
>JAHFPK010000220.1:2056-5041 GCA_023266715.1 Hyphomicrobiales bacterium
GCGCCCGCCTCGCCAGATGCGGTGAGCGAACACGTTGATAAATCCTGGTTTTCAACGCGCACCGAGGTGCGCTGTGCAAAATGCGACGGGCATTTGGGCCATGTGTTTCCCGATGGGCCAAATCCCACGGGCCTGCGCTATTGCATGAATGGCGCGGCACTCAAATTCAACCCCGACAAGGCATAAAGAATGAACATTGCGAATGTGAGGCCGCCTATTGCGGAGAAGCGTCCCCGTATTGAAAACTGGCATGGCCACGAAAAACGCGATGATTACCATTGGCTGAAGGCTGCGAACTGGCAGGAGGTAATGCATGACCCGTCACTGCTGCCGCAGGATATTCGCGCCGTGCTGGAAGGCGAGAACGCCTATCATGAAGCGGTGATGGCTGACACGGTGAGTTTGCAAGACACGCTGTTTGCCGAGATGAAGGGGCGCATCAAGGAGGATGATTCCTCCGTTCCGGCGCCCGATGGGGCCTATTCCTATTACTCGTCCTACATCACCGGTGGGCAGCAGCCGCGCTTTGCCCGCAAACTGCGCGACCTGTCGGGGCCGGAACAGCTGTTGCTGGATGGCAATGAATTGAGCAAGGGTTCGGAGTATTTCCGTTTCGGCGGCATAGCCATTTCGCCGGATCATTCGTTGGCGGCATGGTCCTATGACAGCAAGGGCTCGGAGTTTTATGAATTGCGGGTGCGCGATCTGGCAACGGGCCAGGACCAGGCGGAAGTTTTGCAAAACACTGCCGGCGAAGCCACCTGGGCCGCCGATGGGAAGAGTTATTTCTACACCGTGCAAGACGAAAACCACCGCCCGTTGAAAACCTATCATCACATTCTCGGCCAGTCGCAGGCGAGCGACCGTCTGGTTTACGAGGAAAAAGACACGGGGATGTTTTCCGGCGTTGGCAAGACCAATTCGGAGCGCTTCATTGTGATCAGCAGCCATGATCATGATACCAGCGAGAACTGGATCATCG
Organism: Hyphomicrobiales bacterium; assembly: GCA_023266715.1. GTDB lineage: Bacteria > Pseudomonadota > Alphaproteobacteria > Rhizobiales > Aestuariivirgaceae > Aestuariivirga. The sequence continues at coordinate 3,039 of JAHFPK010000220.1, forward strand.
ATGCCGCGCGGCCGCTTGATGCGCCAAAGCTGGTTGCGGCGCGCAAGACCGGAATCGAAGATGACCTCGAACATTGGAATGACCGGTTCATTATCAAGACCAACCGGGATGGGGCCGAGGACTACAAGATTATGACGGCACCAGTTGCTGATCCCCGCCCGGAGAACTGGACTGATCTTATTCCCCATCGCGAAGGTTGCCTGATTATCGGCATGATCGTTCTCAAGAACTGGCTCAACCGCATGGAGCGCGAGAACGCTTTGCCGCGCATTGTTGTTCGAGACATGAAAACGGGGGAAGAGCACAGTATTGCCTTTGACGAGGAAGCCTACTCGCTGGGCTTTGGCGAGATGCGGGAATACGACACGGATATTTTGCGCTTCACCTATTCTTCAATGACCACGCCTTTGCAGGTTTACGACTACAACATGCGGGATCGCTCACGAACCTTACGCAAGACGCAGGAAGTGCCGAGCGGGCATGAACCTTCCGATTATGTGACGCGGCGTGTGCAGGCCGCCGCCCATGATGGCGAGCTCATTCCTGTGACGCTGCTTTACAAAAAGACCACGGCGCTTGATGGGACGGTGCCGCTTTGGCTTTACGGCTATGGCTCCTATGGCATCAGCGTTCCGGCGGGCTTCAACACCAATATTCTTTCGCTGGTTGACCGGGGGTTTATCTATGCCATCGCCCATATCCGCGGCGGGCAGGAAAAGGGGCGGCGCTGGTACAAGACGGGCAAGCTTGAGCACAAGACCAATAGCTTCCGCGATTTCATTTCCTCCGCCGAACACCTGATCAAGATGGGTCTTACGACCAAGGGCAATATCGTGGCACAGGGGGGAAGTGCGGGCGGCATGCTGATGGGGGCTGTTTCCAACATGGCGCCGGACCTGTTCAAGGGCATTGTGGCGGAGGTGCCGTTCGTGGATGTGTTGACGACAATGCTGGATGACACGCTGCCGCTGACGCCTCCGGAATGGCCGGAATGGGGGAACCCGATCAAGGACAAAAAAGCCTACGAAACGATTGCTTCCTATTCGCCCTATGACCGGGTGGAGGTCAAGAATTATCCCAACATCCTGGCGGTAGGCGGCTTGACCGACCCGCGCGTCACCTATTGGGAACCGGCGAAATGGGTGGCACGGTTGCGGGAGCTCAAAACAGACGGCAATCTGCTGCTGCTCAAGACCAATATGGGCGCGGGCCATGGCGGCGCATCCGGGCGCTTTGACCGGCTGAAGGAAGTGGCGTTTGTCTATGCCTTTGGGATGAAGGTGGCGGGGCTGACCTAATTCCAGTAAGGCTACCCGCGTTCATCGCTATAGGAGCTGACATGCGAGTCGCCGTATTTGTTGATGCAGGATATGTTTTTGCGCAGGGTTCATGTTCACTTACAGGCACCAAGACTCCAAGACCGCGCGAACAAATCAAGCTTGATGAATTTAAGATCGTTGAGCACCTAAAGGAAGCAGCACGCACCACAACCAACAACAAGGAACTATTGCGCATATATTGGTATGACGGCGCGCACTCGACAGGCGCATCGACTGATCAAACGCGGATGGCAAAACTCGATGATGTCAAGTTGCGGCTTGGGCAACGTAATTCCGAGGGAGAGCAGAAAGGCGTTGATTCTCTCATCTTGACCGACTTGATGGAGTTGGCGCGCAACAAGGCAATTAGCGATGCCTTAGTTCTCACTGGCGACGAGGACATACGCGTCGGCGTGCAAATTGCACAAAGCCTGGGTGTTCGCGTGCATCTGCTAGGCTTCAGTGGTCCAAAAGGAAGTCAGTCACAGACTTTGCAGCAGGAAGCTGATACCCGAATTGTATGGGATAAAGCGAAAATCAGTCTCTTCTTGAGCATTCCGAGTGAACAAATCAAATCTGTGACCAAGAAAACTGTAGTCAAACAGGCACCCCACACCCAGCCAAAGCAAAGTCTACCATCAACCGACAGTGCCGCCATTGATATTGCCGTAACACGGACTCTGG
>JAHFPK010000221.1 GCA_023266715.1 Hyphomicrobiales bacterium
GAGACGAGTTCAACCACCGGGTAATTTCCCGTTTGGGTCATGGTGAGAAGGCAGTCAATCCTTATGTTATGTCTGCTGTGCTTCTGAATGGTCCAGTATTGACAGACCGATCACTCGGGGCGAAATTCCGGCGCGAGCAAAGTGAACAGTGAACCGTTGGAATTTGACCCATGCTAAATAGCGTAGACCGCAAGTTCCTGCGGATAGCTTATGATGAAGCCAAAGCAGGATTTGATGAAGGGGGGTGCCCGATCGGTTCTGTTCTCGCACGTGGCGAAAAGCTTGTGTCGCGTGGACGCAATCAACGGGTTCAGGGTGGAGACCCGATCGCCCATGGGGAAATGGATGCGCTGCGCAAGGCAGGCCGCCAGAAAACCTATCGTGACACCACACTTTACACGTCACTGAGCCCCTGCATGATGTGCACAGGCACCATCATTCAATTTGGAATCCCCCGGGTGGTTGTGGGTGAAAACAAGACATTTGGCGGGAACGAAGAGTTCCTGCGCTCCAGAGGTGTTGAAGTCATCATTGCGGATGATGCGGATTGCACGGCATTGATGGAACGCTTCATCCGCGAAAAGCCGGAATTGTGGGCAGAGGATATCGCCGAAGACTGAACTAGCGTTCTTCCTTGCGAAATGCCTTTAACAATGCTGGCGGTGCAGAGGCGTTGCGCGACATGACTGCCATTGCGATGATAGTGAATACAAAGGGCAGCGCCAGGAACACCTGGTAAGGCACATGGCCTACGCCGGCTGTTTGCAGTCGAAGCTGGAAGGCATCAATGAATGCAAAAAGAAGGGCCGCACCGGCACAGCGCAGGGGGTCCCACCTTCCAAACACGACAAGCGCGATTGCAATCCAGCCGCGGCCGGAAATAACCCCGAATGTAAACGTGTTGAACTGCGCCATGGTAAGGAAGGCACCAGCCACGCCCATGAATGCGCCGCCCAAAACGACGGCCTGGAAGCGAACCGCCTTGACGCTGACGCCGGCTGAATCGGCGGCGTGGGGGTTTTCGCCGGCCATACGCAGATTCAGGCCCCAAGGCGTGCGGTACAGGGCAAAGGCAATGACGGGCACGCCTATCATTGCGATATAGGTGAGCGTGAACTGGTTGAAAACAGCCTGGCCGATTATGGGAATGCTCGAAAGGAAAGGTATGGCGAGAGACTGGAAGCTTGTGACGGTCGGCGGGTTCGATGAATCCTGAAACAGCAGGCGAAACAGGAAATAGGCAAGCCCTGTGCAGAACAGCGTGATGCCGATGCCACAAACGTGCTGGCTGAGCCCCAGGCCAACGGTGAATACCGCGTGGACAGCTGCCATAAGTGCGCCCGTTGCTGCCGCAACAATGACGCCGACCCACAGATTGCCGCTATAGTAGGCCGCAGTAAAACCTGTCATGGCGGAAAGCAGCATGATGCCTTCGATGCCGAGATTGAGAACGCCCGAACGCTCGGAAATCATTTCGCCCAGGGTGGCAAAGGCAAGGGGCGTTGCAATGCGGATAATCGCGGCAAGAAAGCCAACCTGAAAGATTTGCTCAAAAACCGCGTTCATGCCGCCCTCCCCTGAAAACGCAGGCGGTAATTCATGAACAGGAGGGCTGCCAGCATGGAGAGCAGCGCGGTGCCCTGAATGACTTCACTCAAGAAGGCCGGAACGCCGGTTGCGCGGGACATGGCGTCAGCCCCTGTCATAACCGCACCCAGGAAAATGGCGGCAGGCACCACGCCCAATGGATTGAGGCGCGCCAGCATGGCAATGACGATGCCGGAATAGCCGTAGCCCGGCGAGATTTCGGCCATCACCTGATAATGCACGCCGCCTACCTGGCACACGCCAGCCAACCCGGCCAAGCCGCCGGAGAGCAAAGCCGTTAAGACCAAAACACGATCTATATTGATGCCGGAATAGCGCGCGGCCTCAGGGTTTTCACCGGTTACCCGGATCGAAAACCCAAGCACCGTGCGGGAGATGACGAACCAAATAAGCGGCGCCATCAGGAGTGCGGCGAGGACGCCGAGATGCAGGCGGGTTCCTGCGATGAAAACCGGGAAAATGGCCGAGTCCTGAATGGGTGGCGAAATGGGATAGCCGCTGAGAGAATCCTTCCAGGGGCCCTCGATGAGCGCCATGAGGGCAAAAAATATGACAGAGTTCAGCAACAGCGAGCTTACGACATCGTCAACCTTCAGCTTTACCCGCAGCAAGGCTGGTACGAGGGCTGCAACGCCACCGGCTATTGCTCCGGCTATTGCCATTGCTGACATGCCGAGCGCCCCAGGCATTGCAATGCCGCCTACCATGCAGCTTGCTACAGCACCGGCCAGTAGCTGGCCTTCCGCACCGATGTTCCAGAACTTGGCCCGGAAGGCCACGGCAACGGCAAGCCCGGTAAAAATCATGGGGGCCGCACGCACCAATGTTTCGGTGGCCGAATAGAGATCGCCAAAGGCGGCAGTGGCCATGATGGCATAGGATGAGAAAACCGAGGCTCCAGCGAGCACTATCAGGCCGCTGCACAGGACGAGTGTTACAAAAACCGCCGCCACCGGGAGCGCCAGATTAAACCAAGTGGGTGTGGAGCTTCTTGCCTCAAGCCTGATCATGCGGCCTGCTCCCGTGCACCGTTCATCAGGAGACCAAGCCTTGATACCGTTGCATTCTCCGATTTGACGAGGCCTACGATTTCGCCTTCATAGAGAACAGCTATGCGATCCGACAATGTCAATAGCTCTTCAAGGTCTTCGCTGATAACCATGAGACCACAGCCAGAGGCGCGCAGGCTTAAGAATTTTTCGTAAACGAAATGGGTGGCACCCACATCAAGCCCGCGCGTGGGCTGGGACACGATGAGGACCTTGGGATGGAAGGCGAGTTCGCGCGCCAAAAGCGCCTTCTGCAAATTACCGCCGGAAAGCGTTCCAGTGCGGACATCGGGCCCCTGGCATTGAATGCCATATTCCTTGATTTGGTCTTTGGCGAATTCAGCAATGGCGCCGGATTGAAGAAGGCCCTGCCTGCTAAAGGGGGCCTGGCCGATGCGCGGCAGGGCAATGCTGTGGGCCAGCGACATATTGCTCACCAGACCAGCAGCAAGCCTGTCCTCAGGGATGCGCCCGAGACCCATGGCCTGAACCTGGCGCGGTGAAATATCTGATACGGTTTGGCCATTGATTTTGAGCGTTCCGGCTTTCGGATTGAGTAAACCAGAAATCACATCGGCCAATGCTTTTTGGCCATTTCCGGAAACACCGGCGATGCCGAGGATTTCGCCGGCATGCACCTCAAGCGTAACATTCTTCAGGCCCGCTCCCGCATGGGCTGAAGTGCTGATGTTTTCCAGTTGAAGCACGGGTTTACCGGGATTTGCCGGCGGGCGCGATGGCGGCACGATCTCATGGCCGCACATGAGTTCGGCTATTTGCCTGGCACTTGCTGCAGCAGGCTTGGGCACTTCGCCAGCCAGCCTGCCGTGGCGCAAAACCACGCAACGGGTTGTGAGAGCGCGGACCTCATTGAGCTTGTGGGAAATGAAGATGATGCCAAGGCCCTTGGCCGCAATGGCGCGCAGGGCGGCAAAAAGCCCATCCACGTCGGGCGGTGCCAGAACCGCTGTCGGCTCGTCCAGGATGAGGAGCCTGGCATCGCGAAACAATGCCTTGATGATTTCCAAACGCTGCTGTTCGCCCACGGCGAGGGAAGCGACAAGCGTATCTGGATTGAGCTTGAGGCCGAAGTCGCGCTCGATGTTTTTGAGCTTTGCCTTTGCTCCGGCAATATCCAGCTGGCCATTTTTTCCCGGCGTGCCAACCAGCAAATTTTCAATGACAGTCAGTCGGGGGGCGAGGTGGAAATGCTGGTGAACCATGCCAATGCCGTGGTTCAAGGCATCGGCAGAGTTGTGGATTTGGGCTGGTTTGCCGTCGATCAGGATGCTGCCGCCGTCAGAAATATAAACGCCGAAGAGAATATTCATCAGCGTGGTTTTGCCCGCGCCATTCTCGCCAAGCAGCCCCAGGATTTCGCCCGGCGCCACGGAAAGGCTGACGTTGTCGTTTGCGAGGAGTGCGCCGAAACGCTTTGAGATGGCACGCATCTCGATGATCGGAAGCGACATGAGTTTGTGACCACTGGAGATGCAACCGCCCGCATAATTGGGCGGGCGGCTGCCATCGAGGCAAGTTAATCGGAAACCGGCGTGTTCTCGTCAACGTCGACGCGGAAGTTGCCATCGGTGATTTCGGCGGTCTTCTGGGCCACCAGGTCTTTCACCTCTGCCGGCAGTTTCGCATCAAAATTGTGATAGGGCGCCAGATAAGAGCCGCCTTTCACCATGCGGGAGAAATCACCATAATCCATGGCCGTAAACACGCCGGCCTGCACCAGCTTGATGGCCTGCTGGACGGTTGGATACATATCCCAGATGGGGCCCGTGATCACTGTGTCCGGCGCCAGTTCATGTTGGTCAGACATGTTTGAAATGGCAAGAATGCCCTTCTCCTTGGCCGCTTCAATGACGCCGAAACGTTCGGCATAAATCACGTCCACGCCCGCGTCGATCTGGGCGAGGGCTGCTTCCTTGGCTTTTGGCGGATCGAAGAATGAGCCGATGAAGGCCACTTTCTTCTTTACATTCGGATTGACTTCCCTTGCTCCTGCAAAGAAGGCATTGACAAGGCGGTTCACTTCCGGAATCCCCATAGCCGCCACTGCTCCGATGACGCCGGACTTTGACATTTTTCCGGCGATGAGTCCCGAGAGATAGGCCGGCTCATGAATCCAGTTGTCGAACACACCGAAGTTTGGCTCGGCCGGGCCTGAGCCAGAGCCAAACAAAAATGCGGTTTTGGGGAATTGCTTGGCCGTCCGGCGGGCTTCCCGCTCGGCGGCGAAGGCATCGCCCAGCACCAGCTGGTAGCCGCCGTTTGCATATTCGGCCATGACTCGGCTGAAATCGGCAGCCCCCACTTTTTCGGACCACTTATATTCAATGCCAAGTTCCTTGGCCGCCTTCAG
>JAHFPK010000018.1 GCA_023266715.1 Hyphomicrobiales bacterium
ACACTGTTCGACTGATGCCGCCAGCCGACGTGAAGCCCTACCTGAAACGCCAGAAGAATGATGCTGCCGATGGCGAGGCCATTTGCGAGGCAGCGCAGCGGCCAAGCATGCGGTTTGTGCCGACGAAAACACCCGACCAGCAGGCCTGTCTGATGCTCCACCGGACACGGCATTCCATGATCCTTCAACCAGCCCGCAAGATGACCATCGAGCGTATCCACAAATTCGTCGAGGGTCTCGTATTGTTTGAAGAGATAGCGCTTTTCGTCCTCTATCTTTTTCTTGAAGGCGAGCACGGGCTTTAACTGATCGCCGGGGTCGCTCAGTTTTCCGGATTCAACTTTCTTGAAAAACAGAGCAATGTTCCTAATTTTGTTTGCTTTGTAGAGCTCCTCGGCGAGGGCCCATTCTTCCTCAGTCCCCGAAGTGTAACCGCTTCCAGTTGGCGAACCCCACCTGTCATGCAACACGAATACAGCATAGTCCCATTGCTTGAGATCTTCATTGATCAGCGCTTGTGGCGTCCCACTCTGCCAATCGTATCTTCCCAGCCGATTGGATGAAACATAACATCTATGCCTGAACCACGATGCGTGGAGCATTTTTCCAACGCTCCCCGAAATTTGTTTCGCTCCTCCGTTAACCCACCCGGAGAGCCAATAAATACACGGTATTGCGTAATAGATTTTGGCATTGGAGAATCTCGGTCGCGGTCAGGCCTTCGTTAACTCGAAACAACCACAAAACTAAATTCGGATCAGTTGCAACCCTGAATTAATCTCGAGACTTAGGCAAGGGGATTTTGCATGCCGGCGGCCGTGCAAATCTCAAAAACTAGCATCGAGAATCGAGGCGGTCAGATCGAAGATTTAAGCTGTGTGATGCTGGGTTCACATCTCCGCTCATGTCGGTTCTGGTTCTAAGCCGAAAATTCCTTAGCCTGGATGGTCAGGTCAATCCCCGGGTCAAGTCTGGAGATGGTCATGGAGAGAAGGGTAGGAATTTCGGGACCAAAGATTCCAAAAAAATTCGCTCACAAAAGCCAGATCGCCGCCAAGCCCAGGAAGGCGAAAAACCCCACCACATCGGTCACCGTGGTGACAAAGGTGCCCGACGCTATGGCCGGGTCGATGTCGAAATGGTCGAGCGTGAGAGGCACCAGGATTCCGGCCAGTGCCGCAGCCATCAGGTTGATCACCATGGCCGCGGCGATGACCAGCCCCAGCTTGTCCGAGCCAAACCACCACCAGGCAAACACGCCGATGATCGCGGCAAAGAGCAGGCCGTTGATGAGCCCCACGGAACATTCGCGCAGTGCCACGCGCATCGCATTGAGCGGGCCCAGGTTGCGCGTCGCCAGCGCCCGCACCGCCACCGTCATGGTCTGGGTGCCGGCGTTGCCGCCCATCGAAGCCACAATCGGCATGAGAATGGCCAGCGCCACCATCTGCTCGATCGTGCCGTCAAACCACGAGATCACCCAGGAGGCGAGAATGGCCGTGAGCAGGTTGACGAACAGCCAGGAAAAGCGCGAGCGCGTCGTTTGCCAGACCGTGTCGGTGATGGTTTCTTCGGCGCCTACGCCGCCGAGATGCAGAATGTCTTCCTCCGCCTCCTCCTGGATAACATCCACGATGTCATCCACCATCAGCGTGCCGACAAGCCTACCCGCATCGTCAACCACCGCGGCGGAGACGAGATTATATTGCTCAAACTTGTAGGCAATGTCCTCCTGCTGCTCCAGGACCTTGAACACCGTCTGTTCAGCGTCCATCACATCGGAAACTTTCCGGTCGCGCTTGGATCTGAGCACCCGCGCCAAAGGCATGACACCCTTCAGGTGAAAGCCGGGATCAACCACATAGATCTCAACGAAATCGTCAGGAATGTCGCGGGCGCTCCGCACATGGTCAATGGTCTGCCCCACCGACCAGAATTCCGGCACCGCCACAAACTCCGTCTGCATCAGGCGGCCCGCCGAATATTCGGGATAATCTAGCGCCCGGTTCAGCGCTACGCGGTCTTCCTTGGAAACCTTGGAGAGGATTTCCTCCTGCTCCTCTCGTCCCATGTCTTCGATGAGATATAGCGCATCGTCGGTGTCGAGCTTCTTGATGGCGGACGCAATCACCTCGCTGGGCAGCGCCTCCATCAGCGCGTCGCGCGTGTCCTCGTCAAGCTCGGCCAGCGCTTCCACGTCAAAGCTGCGGCCCAGGGCTGTAATCAGCTTGACGCGGTTTTCCTGATCGAGGTTTTGAATGAGATCGGCAAGGTCCGCCGCATGCAACTCGCGGGTGGCAGCCCGCACCGCCTTCTGGTCGTCGTTGGCCAGGGCCTTTTCGACATGATCGAGAAAGTCGGGCGCAATCGAGCCCCACTCATCCCCCACTTGCATATCGCCCTGCATGTCCGTCATCTTGCCTGCCCCTGGGCGTTGCGCTCTAACTGTTGCATTCTCTCAACACTATTACCGGGGCCAAGGCAACCAATGCGAACCGAAAATCTGGCGAAGATCGCCGTGGCCTTTTCAGGCGTGGCCTGGGGCCTGTTCTGGATTCCCCTGCGCGGCCTCAATGGCGCAGGCATCGATGCGTTCTGGGCCTTCATCACTTTCAACGCCACGCCCGCCATAATTCTCCTGCCGCTTTTCCTTGCCCGCTGGCGCCAGCAGCGCGCCGGCGGCATCTGGCTTTTCGCCATTGGCCTCGCCATGGGGCTCACCCAGTTCTTCTATTCCCTCTCGCTGCTCCACACCGAAATCGTCCGCGCCATGATCCTGTTTTATTTCAATCCGGTCTGGGCCACCATCATGGCCCGCGTCTTCCTCGGTGAAGCCATAACGCCAATCCGCTGGCTTGCCATCGCCGTTGCCTTCTCCGGCATGTTCATCATTCTGGGCATCGACCAGGGCTTTCCCTGGCCTAGGAACAAGGGCGACTGGGCGGCCGTTGTGGCGGGCCTTGCCTGGGCCTCGTCCATCGTGCTGCTCCGCCATCACCAGGACCAGAAACCCCTTGACCTCTTTCTCCAGAATTTTATGTGCACGGGAGTGCTATTGCTTCTTCTGCTCGCCGTTACTGGTACAGGCAATGCCCCGCCGCTCGGCCTGGTCCTGAACCAGCTCTGGTGGGTGCTGCCCTTCATCTTCCTGATCGCTATGCCGGGGGTCTATTGGTCCATGTGGGCGGTGCCCCTGCTCGCGCCGGCAATCGTCGGCGTCCTCTACATGACGGAAATAAGCGCCGCCGCCATCAGCTCGGCCCTGTGGTCGGGTGAGCCCTTCGGCCTACGGGAAATCTTGGGAATCACATTGATCACGGTTGCCGCAGTGCTGGAAAGCGTACGCGATCTCTGGCGCGAACGGCGCTTGGCGCGAAATTAAAAATTATTCCTTCTCCCCTCGAGGGAGAAGGTCCGGCACCGCTGGGGATGAGGGGCCTTCACGTCCATCCAATTAAACTATTGTTGGCATACCCCTCACCCGTCAGCTCCGCAGATTATTTTACGCCTTCTGTGTAAAATAATCTGCGAGGGCTGCCACCCTCTCCCTCAAGGGGAGAGGAAAAAAGTTTAAGACGCCAGCTTCAGGCACCCACCGTCTTTGACGACCCGCTTTGTCGAAGCCGGATGCTTCAGCAGCATGTGCGCGGGGCGAATAGGCCGGGGCGAAAAATTCCCGCCGCAGTTCGGGCACACGCCCTTCAAAACTGTTTCGGCACAGTCGGCGCAAAAGGTGCACTCATAAGTACAAATCCGCGCATCCCTGCTCTCCGGCGGCAGGTCCCGGTCACAGCATTCACAATTCGGACGAAGTTCCAGCATCTTGGTTAACTCTTTTCAGTCCGTCTACGCTCTGCAAGCTACGCCGGACACGCTTTGCCCTAAAAGCCCCCGCGTGGCTGCGCCACGCGTAGCCCTCTTGGGCGAAGCGTGGTGCGGTCGAGAGGACTCGAACCTCCACGAGTTTCCCCGTTACCACCTCAAGGTAGTGCGTCTACCAATTCCGCCACGACCGCACGTCATTTGCGAATGCGCCGGGAATAACAGGGCATTTGCCCGAAAGCAACCCCTGCTTGGATGGCCTATAAACAGCCCTTAGGGTTAACAATTTGAAACAATATAGCCAAGCATTTTCATAGACTTATACCGCCGTTCTGAACGTGGCGGAAAGTGCCCCTGTATATGTTGACTCCACAACAAAAAATGGAATGGGGCATCAAATGAACATCAAGACCGCTGTGGGGGCGGCACTTTTAGGAATCTTCTGGAGTTCGTCCATGGCATTCGCTTTCGACACCGCTTCACAGGCTCCTGAAGGCCAATCCAGGAAATATTTTGCCGGTGAATTCGGCAAGACACTGCCACCGGTGGGCTTCGTGCAGTTCTGCGTTGCAAATCCTGCGGATTGCAAAGCCAAAGGCGGCAAGAATTTCAAGCTCGCCATGTCACCTGAGCGCTGGAACCTGATCTATCAGGTCAACACCTATGTGAACGGCAAGATTGCGCCCGTCAGCGACCAGGATCTCTATGGCGAACCGGAGCGCTGGGCCTACCCCACCGATGCTGGCGACTGCGAAGATTATCTGCTGCTGAAGAAGCGCTACCTCGAGGGTCTCGGCTTTCCGCCAGAAGCCCTGCTGATCACCGTTGTTCTCGACGAGAAAAACGAGGGCCATGCAGTGCTGACAGTCACGACCGACGGCGGCGATTTCATTCTTGATAACCGGCGCAATGACGTGCTGCGCTGGAGCGATACGAATTACACGTTTCTCAAGCGCCAGTCGCACAGCAACCCAGTGCAATGGGTGGCCCTTGTGAAACAACCGACACCAAACAGTGGTTTTGTCTCGGGAGGCAACAGCCATTGACATAAGTCGCAACTAACGAGCTAGGCCCGGTCGGCGTCCCCCCAATCCCCCAACCGCCGGGCTTTAAGGAGCCGGCACAGTCCCACCCTGTGCCGGCTCCGCCTTTTTAGGGTGAGCGCGTCATCAACCGTGTCTGAATCGAAATTCCCCTATTTTCCTTCTCCCCAGTGGGGAGAAGGCGGGGTCCGCCGCGGAACGCGGTGGGAGGATGAGGGGGAACAGGTGATTCAATTGCAAGACCTGTTCCCCCTCACCTTTCCAACACTTGCGTGTTGGGCCCCTTCCTCTCCCCAAGGGGCGAGGAAAAGTAGAGGCTATCGCGGCATATAAAGATGATCAGGCTTTAGGCTTTGTTCTTGTAATAGACGTCGAGGAAAACGGCGAGCAACAGCACTACGCCTTTGATCACCTGTTGCAGATCAATGCCAATGCCCATGATTGACATGCCGTTGTTCATCACGCCCATGATGAAGGCGCCGATGACCGCGCCGATGATTTTGCCGACGCCACCCGTTGTTGCCGCACCGCCAATGAAACAGGCTGCAATCACGTCGAGTTCGAAGCCCGCGCCAGCCTTGGGTGTTGCAACATTGAGGCGGGCGGCAAAGATAAGGCCTGCGAGTGCTGCCAGCACACCCATGATTGCAAAGGTCAAAAACGTCAGCCTCTCGGTATTGATGCCGGAAAGTTTGGCGGCCTTCTCATTGCCGCCCATGGCATAGATTCGGCGGCCAAATGTGGTTCGCGTGGTGACGAAAACAAACAGCGCGATCAGCGCGAACATCACCACCAGCACATTGGGCAGGCCCTTGTAACGCGCCATCAGGAAGGTGAAACCAAGGAAGGCAGCCGCAACCAGCAGATTGCGCCCCATAAAGATGATGTCTGGCTCTTCGGCAAGCCCGTGGGCCTGCTGGTCCCGCCGTTCCACGAAATTAAAATAGATGATGAGTGCTGTCGTAATGATCCCGATTGCCATGGCAAGCACATTGAATGGCGTATCAAAAAGGGTGCCGCCAAAAATATCGGGCACATAACCAGAGCTCAGAAGCTGAAAAACTTTGGGAAACGGCCCAACGGAGGCACCCCCCAACACTGTCAACGCAAGGCCTTTGAATACAAGCATGCCAGCCAGTGTCACAATGAACGCCGGTATCCTGTAATAGGCAGTAAAATAGCCCTGCGCGCCTCCAATGAGGCCGCCGAGCACCAGGCAGATAATGACGGAGATCGTGACATCAAGTTTGTAAGTCACCATCAGCACGCCGGCGACGGCGCCAATAAAGCCAGCCACAGATCCCACCGACAGGTCGATGTGGCCCGCCACAATGATCAGCAGCATGCCTAAGGCCATGACCACGATGTAGCTATTCTGGAGAAGTATGTTGGTCATGTTGACCGGCATGAACAGGGTTCCACCTGTACTGAACTGGAAATATACCATGATCACCAGCAGCGAGAGCAGCAGCGCATAGTCGCGGATGTTGCGCTTCACGAACCGCAAAATCTCGGTCCTGGTTTGCGATTGGATTGCAGTATCGGTCATGTCAGCCTTCCCATGATTTCATGATGGCTCGCATGATTCCCTCCTGCGTAGCCTGTTTGGCCGGCATTTCGGCCACAAAGCGCCCTTCATTCATCACATAAATGCGGTCGGAAATACCAAGGAGCTCCGGCATTTCGGAAGAGATGACAATTACCGCTTTCCCTTCCTCCGCCAGTTGGTTGATTATACCATATATCTCATACTTCGCGCCCACATCTATGCCGCGCGTCGGCTCGTCCAGAATGAGAATGTCGGGGCCTGCGAACAGCCACTTGCTCAAGACCACTTTCTGCTGGTTGCCGCCGGAGAGATTGACCGTGGTCTGGAAAACGCCAGAGCAACGGATGGCAAGGTCCCTGCGATACTTGTTGGCAACCGAAAGTTCTTCCAACTCGTCGATTACCGAATGCTTCGAAACACCCTCAAGATTGGCCAACGTCACATTATGCTTGATATGATCAATCAGCACGAGGCCAAATGTCTTGCGGTCCTCAGTAGCATATGCAAGACCAGCTTTCATTGCCTTTGGGATAGTTGAAACGTCAACGGGCTTACCCTTGATTTTCACTTCACCGGTGATCCTCTGGCCATAGGCCCTGCCAAAGAGCGACATGGCGAGTTCGGTACGCCCTGAACCCATGAGGCCAGCGATGCCGACAACCTCGCCTTTGCACACCATTAGGTCCACACCCTTGATCACCTGCCGGTCCGCATGCAGCGGGTGATGGACGCTCCAATTCTTCACTTCCAAAACCGGCTCGCCGATCTTTGCCGACCGCGACGGGAAACGGTCACTCAACTCACGGCCCACCATGGCCTTGATGATACGATCCTCGCTGACCTCCTGCCTGTTTGCATCTAGCGTATCCACTGTCATGCCATCGCGCAGCACCGTAATCCGGTCTGCCACTTTGGAAACCTCGTTGAGCTTGTGCGTGATCAGAATAGAAGAAATGCCTTGCGCCTTGAATTCCTTCAGAAGGGCAAGTAGCGCATTTGAATCTGTTTCATTGAGACTGGATGTGGGCTCATCGAGAATGAGCAGTTTGACTTTCTTATTAAGCGCCTTGGCTATTTCAACCAGTTGCTGCTTGCCCGTGCCGATATTGGTGATCAGCGTATTTGGATGTTCCTTGAGACCCACCTTGTCCAGCAGCGCCTTAGTTCGCTTGAAGGCCTCGAACCAGTCAATGACGCCGCGATTCGCGGTTTCATGGCCAAGGAAAATGTTCTCGGCAATTGACAGAAGCGGTACCAGCGCCAGTTCTTGATGGATAATAATGATGCCAGTGTTTTCGCTATCTGCAATGCTGGCAAATTTCCGCTCATCACCTTCAAATACAATATCGCCGGTGTAGGTGCCGTGGGGATAGACCCCCGATAGCACTTTCATGAGGGTGGATTTGCCGGCGCCATTCTCGCCAACTACGGCATGTATTTCCGCAGGCAAAATCTCAAGATTGACATTCTCCAGGGCATTCACCCCTGGAAAGGTCTTGGTAATGCCGCGCATTTCTAGGATGGGTTGCATATCTCCCCTTCGCGTCCCCGCCGATAGCGCCGGGCTTTTCCGCCCAGTCTTCTTATTACAACTACTCTAAAGCAAAAAAGCGGGGGCTCCGCAAGAACGGAGCCCCCGCCAGGCCATCAATTAGTTGTTGATCTGGTCAGCTGTGTAGTAGCCCGAATCAACCAGCATCTTGGTGATGTCGCCCTTGCCAACCGAGTAAGGCGTCAGCAGATAAGACGGAACGATCTTGACACCATTGTTGTAGGTTTTGGTGTCATTGATTTCCGGTTCTCCACCCTGCAACACAGTATCGACCATCTTGGCGGTTACCTTTGCGAGCTCGCGCGTGTCCTTGAACACGGTCGAATACTGCTCGTCGGCCATCATGCTCTTGACCGATGGAAGCTCGGCATCCTGGCCGGTGACAACCGGCATCGGCTGGTCTGCGCTGCCATAGCCCACACCCTTGAGCGAGGAAATGATGCCCATCGACAAGCCGTCATAGGGCGCCAATACGCCATTGACCTTCTTGTCGGTATAGTTGGCCGACAGCAGGTTATCCATGCGGGCCTGCGCCACGGCGCCATCCCAACGCAGCGTACCGACCTTGTCCATGCCCATCTGGCCAGAAGCAATAACGACTTCCTTGGCGTCAATCATCGGCTGCAGGACTGACATTGCGCCATCATAGAAATAGAAGGCGTTGGTGTCGTCAGGCGAACCGCCGAAAAGTTCGACGTTGTATGGGCCAGCACCCTTTGACTTGAGCCCTTCAACAAGCGACTTGGCCTGTAACACGCCAACGCCGAAATTGTCGAAAGTTGTATAGTAATCAACATTCTCGGTCTTGCTGATGAGGCGGTCATAAGCGAATACTTTTACGCCCGCGTCGTGGGCTTTTTGCAGAATGTCTGACAGTGTGGTGCCGTCGATTGCGGCAATGATCAGCACCTTGGCACCCTTGGTGACCATGTTTTCAATCTGTGCGAGTTGGTTTGGAATGTCGTTTTCAGCAAACTGCAAATCCGTGTCATAACCCAATGCAGTGAATTCCTTCACCATGGATTCGCCATCGGAAATCCAGCGCGTGGACGATTTGGTTGGCATTGAAATGCCGATCAGGCCTTTGTCTTCAGCCATTGCCTGGCCAGTGGCAAGAAGCGCGCTTGCAGCCACTGATGCAACCAAGAAACTTCTACGAGTAAACATATTTTCCTCCCATTATGCAGCACTGCTGCGGTATAAATTTTCCGGGCAATTTCGCCCGGACGCGTTATTGTTAGGGGAATGATGGTTCTCGCGCAATCCCTATTTGTATGATAATTTGGCACAAAGAGTGAAAAAATGAACGCCGGGAAATTGAGCCAAAAAACTTCGCTTGCCAAATCCGGCGACAGCAATTTGCATCGTAAACTGGCGCAAAGTATTGGGAATCAGATACTTAGCGGTGTCTATGCGCCGGGTGCCATTTTGCCCAACGAAGCAGACTGGTGCCGCATCTATGGCACCAGCCGCACCACCGTGCGTGAAGCTGTAAAAACGCTCACCGCAAAGGGTCTGCTTAAATCTCGTACAAAAATCGGCTCCCGCGTAGAGCCCCGCGAAAACTGGAACATCCTGGATCGAGATGTCCTGGCCTGGCACATGGCCGCCATGAACCCGCAGGAATTTTTTGCTTCCGTTCAGGAAGTGCGGAAAATTCTTGAGCCTGAAATCGCAGCCCTCGCCGCGCTTAATCGCACACCGCAGCAATTGCGCGCCATCACGGAAGCTTTTGAGGACATGCGCAAAGCCAAAGCCGGCCGGAATTCCGTGGCGCCCGACGTGAGGTTTCACCTGGCTCTCCTGGCAGCTGCCAACAATGTGTTGCTCTCACCTTTTGGGATCATGATTGAATCGGCCCTCACCAACATGTTTGAATTCACCTCAACGCATAATCCTGAACCCGACATGTTCATTCCAAAGCACGAAGGCATTTTGAAAGCGGTGACGCGCGGCAATGCCAAGGCGGCACGCAAAGCCGCCTTGAGTTTGTTGACTGATACCGATCAAACAATTGCCCAGGTTCCCTCGAAGGCAAAGAAACCGCGTAAGCCTAAGGCCTAAGCAGGCCGCATCCCCTTCACATATCTCTGCCAATTGCGCACGTAGCTCGCAGCCGCAGCACTTAGTCGTGCAATGGCGTCGGCGTCGAGTTCACACACAACCTTCCCCGGAGCCCCCATCACCAAGGAATTATCTGGAATGATTTTGCGTTCGGGAATGAGCGTATGTGCCCCGATCAAACAATTTTTGCCAATGACCGCGTTGTTGAGAATGATGGCGCCTATTCCCACCAGTGAATTTTCGCCAATCGTGCAGCCATGGAGCATGGCCTTATGGCCAATGGTGCAGTTTCGGCCAATTGTCAGGGGCGATCCCATATCCGTATGCATTACGCAGCCATCCTGAACGTTGCTGCCCTCGCCCAGCCAAATCAGTTCATTGTCGCCACGCAAAACCGCGTTGAACCAAACACTGGCATTTCGCTCAAGACGCACACGGCCGATTACTTCGGCACTGGCCGCAATCCAATAGGCCCCCTCCTCCGGCAATTCAGGTGCAATGCCGCCGAGCGCATATATCGCCATTGGGGAGTTCCGTTCAGGTGAAACCAAAGAATAGAGTCAGGATAAATACGCCTTGCAAAAAGCTCCAGCCCAAACTTGCAACAACCAGCAACATTCCCACAATGGCATTTCCAACGAAATGCCAGGCCGCGAAAAGAAGCATGAGTGGCGCATAGGCCACAACCGCGAGGGCTCGAAGTGGCGCAATCATGCTGGGTTCAAGCAGCAGGCTAAAACGGGGACTTTCCCCCGTGGCCAAAGCCCACATGCTTCCGACAGTGCCAGCCGCCACAATCCCCACCGCAATGGCATAAAGATAGCCCAAATGAACCATATCCATGCTTGACTCCCTGGCCTGTATCATTCGGGCACATCCACGTTTCCCGTGGAGATACGCAGCAAGTCATGGACCAAAGGAACCGCGGGACCTATAGTTTCGCCCCATGGCCAGCCATCATCTTAACTATCTGCTGCAGCGCCGGCGCGAGCGCTCCCTGGGGATTGTCCTCCTGTTTGCGGCCATGGCGTTTTTCAGCCTCGCTGGGTTAGTGCTTGCGGTTTACTTCGTGCCCCACCCTTCCCTGCTTTTTGGCCGGCCAAAAATTGGCTCGCCTTCCACCGGAACAATTGTAGCTACGTTGGAAGACGCAACATTCACCCTGCCGGAAACCATTGTTGCGAATATCGACAAACCTGTGCTGGGCAAGACCAAACGCATTGATCTGCAAATCCCCTGGCCCTTTGACCGCCAGCAGCTCAACATCGTCCATGCCCTGCCAACTGACCTGCAAAACTGGGTGCTGATAACGCTCGAACCCCGCCAGGGCAGAACCGGTCTCGAAGAACGCATGGACCCAATCTACAGCGTTTATCTTGATCCCGTTGAAGGCCAGGAGGCGGGTCTCGTCCTCAGAAAGTTCAAAGCCGATTCGCCCTATACGGATTCCGAACTTCTTGTGGCCTCAACAAGCGAAATTATCCGCTGCGACAAGAAACCCTCGGTGCTAGGACCCATCATCTGCGAGCGCTTCCTGCCTATCACGCAAGGCGTCATGGCGCGGGTGCGATTCTCTCGTCAACGGCTGGAAGAGTGGAAGGACATCGACGAGACGGCACAGATTCTCTTGAAGGAGTTCACACGCTAGCTATTCCAGATCAATATCCAGAATTGCCATGGAGAAATGATAGGACAGTTCACCGTCTTCCTCATCCTTCGAAATCACGCCGATGAACTCGTCGCCAATATAAACCTCGCAGCTGTCATCTTTCTGCGGGCGCTTGCGCACCGCGATCGTTTGTAAGCCAAAGGTGCTGCGAAAATATTTGTTCAGCTTGGCAAGTTCATCGGGCTTCAAATTGGCAGGCTCCTAAAGGGTGAATTGCCGAGGTCTAACCCTATTCGAGTTGGTCCGCAATATCTTCAACCTGGTGGTCCATGGCCCGCGCAGGTTCTTCGCAACCGGCATAGCCAACGATCTTGGCAGGCACGCCTGCAACGGTGCGATTTGGCGGAACGTCATGCAAAACAACCGAGCAGGCAGCAACCCGCGAACAATGGCCAACCTCGATATTGCCCAGAATCTTGGCGCCAGCACCGATCAATACGCCGTGCCTGATTTTCGGATGCCGGTCGCCGGTTTCCTTGCCGGTGCCTCCCAATGTCACGCCTTGCAGAATGGAAACATTGTCTTCCACCACCGAGGTTTCACCGATCACGATATCATGGCCATGATCAATCATGATGCCCTTGCCGATTTTCGCCGCCGGATTGATGTCAACGCTTGAAATCATGGATGATCGGCTTTGCAGATAATTGGCAAAATCCTTGCGCCCCATATGCAAAAGCCGATGCGCCATACGGTGGGTCTGCAAAGCCTGGAAGCCTTTGAAATAGAGCAGCGGATCGACATAGCGATGGCAGGCTGGATCCCGTTCGAACGTGGCAATAATGTCGGCGCGCGCCGCAAGTCCAATTTCTGGTTCTTCGTCCATGGCGTCTTCGAAGGCCTGGACCACGAGTTCCGCGCTCAAATCCACATTGCCCAGACGCTGCGCCAAGCGATGCACCAGGGCCCTTTCAAACGTATTATGATTGAGAACGGCGGAGAAGATAAAACCGCCGAGAACCGGCTCCTTGCGGGCAATGTCTTCTGCTTCTTTCCGCATGCGGTCCCAGACGGGATCGATTGCCTGAACGACTTGTGCCTTGGTGGACTGGCGCATTGGGACTTCTCCTCAGGACCACAATTATAGCAGATTGGGTTATAGATGGGGAGTGCCCCCGTTAATTGTCAATCTGCAGTAAATGGCCCTTCAAAAAAGTTAAAACCGCCTCCTTGTACATTTTGTCCCCAACCGCACTCATATGGTTTCGGTTGGGCAGCGTAACGCCGGTTGCCCCGGGAATCACGGCCAGAAGGGGTCCAATTTCGCCTGCAACATCGTCCTTTTCTCCTACGACCACCAGCACGGGATTTTTGATATTAGCCAGCATTTCTTCGGTAATCTTTGCCCGTGATGACTTGATGCAGGCCGCCAGGGCCTTCAAATCGCCCCGTGTTTGTTCGGCAAAGATCCGAAATGCCCGGGCAGTAACGTCGGTTACGTCCAAAAGTGATGATGCTTCAAGACCGCGGGCGATCTCAGCACCGCCTCCAACCCCCGTAATCATGCGCGAGGCCAAGCCCGCGAAGATGGCAGCACCCACACGCACGGGATGGTTTATCGTCAGGAAGGCGGCAATCCTGGCCCCCATGGAATAACCCATGACATGGGCACGGCCAATGCCAAGGTGATCCAGCAGACGGCGAGCATCTTCAGCCATGTCCGGGGCTGAATAGAGATCGGGATTGTAAAGCTTTTCGCTTTCCCCGTGGCCGCGGTTGTCGATGGTGATCACGCGGAAACCTGCATCCTGCAAGGTTTTCACCCAGCCAGTGTTGACCCAATTCACCCGGCCATTTGACGCAAAACCATGGATGAGCACCACCGGTTCGCCCTTCCCTTGATCGTCAAAGGCGATTTCCACGCTGTCTGAATTGAATTTGTGCATGCCCGCCAAGATATGCTATTTGGCTCCCCTCACAAGGAATTTCGAGGATCATATGGCTTCTTCATCCACCCCCCATTTTCAAAACGACATGGGGCTATCCAAAATCGAGATCGGCTCCAAGGAATTCATGTGCGTAGGCGCCAAGCCCCCTTTCGATCATCCCCATGTGTTCCTGAACATGGGCGCGGGCGAAGAAATTGTTTGCCCCTATTGCTCAACCCTTTTCAAGCACAACACCAAACTCAAACCGGGCGAAGCAAAACCAGAAGCCGCCGTCTGGCACGACGAGGCCGCATAACCCGCCCCTTCACCATCCGCGAATACAAAGACAGCGATGAAGCGCAAGTCGTTGAGCTGGCGCGTGAGCTGCAGGCCTATGAGTTTCCAATGTACAGGTGGGGGAAACCGCCTGAAGATATTGGCCCTTGGTATTTGGAGGAGCACAAGAAATGGTGTGCCGAGAATGAAGGTGTAATTCTCGTTGCTGAACGCGCCAAAGTATTGCTGGGTTACGCAACCATTCTTACCAAATGCGAATCCGACGGAACGAGCGACGAGATCGCCTACACTTACGCCCATGTCGCTGAACTTCTGGTCACAGAATCGGCGCGGCGGCAAGGAATTGGTGAAGCTCTCTTGATTGCTTGCGAGAAAGAGGCTCGCTCCAAGGGCCGCAAAATTTTTCGCATTGGCGTTCTTGCCCGGAATACCGGGGCGATTGCAGTCTATTACGACTTTGGATTTGCCCCCTATCACCAGACACTGGAAAAAATTCTTGAATGAAATCCTCCCTCTCCCTTGCAGAAGCTCGAAAGCTTGCGCTTGCCGCGCAAGGCTTTACCTTTCCCAAACGCGAGGGCAAGGCAAATTGGACGAAGATCAGCAACACAATCAACCAGATAAATTTGCTGCAAATCGATAGCGTCAACGTTCTGGTGCGCTCGCACTACTTGCCGGTGTTTTCAAGGCTCGGGCACTATGACCACGCCACACTTGACGCCCGCAGCTTCAGCAACAAGAAGCGCACCATGTTTGAATGCTGGTCCCATGAGGCAAGCCTCGTGCCCCTCGACCTTCATCCCCTTATGCGCTGGCGCATGAACCGCGCCCTGAACGGCAATGGCACCTATGGCTCAATGAATCGCTTTGCCCACGATGAGCGTGATTATGTGAACAACGTGCTCGAGTTTGTGAGGCGCAACGGCCCCACGGCAGTGAGCGATTTTCCCGATAGCGGCAAAGGTGAAGGCGGCTGGTGGGGCTGGAGCAAGGGCAAGATGGCGCTTGAAACCCTCTTCGATCAGGGCCTCGTGACAACCGCAGCCCGCCCCTCTTTCGAACGCATTTATGATCTCACCGAAAATGTGATTCCCGCAGCGGTTTTGCAGATGCCAACACCTTCTGAATCCGAAACCTTCCGCAAGCTCTTGGAGCTCTCTGCCCGTGCGTTGGGCGTCGGCACCGAATTTGATCTTCGCGATTATTTTCGTCTGCCCGTAGCGGAAACCAAAGTTGCCCTTGCTGAACTCATTGAAGAGGGTACGCTTACTCCAGTTCAGGTGCAGGATTGGAAACATCAAGCTTATATACACCGCGACACCAAACTTCCGCGCAAGGCCGGCAGTATCGCGCTGGTCTCGCCCTTCGATCCTCTTGTGTGGGAGCGCGCCCGGGCCGAACGGCTTTTCAATTTCCATTACCGTATTGAAATTTATACGCCAGCCGAGAAACGTAAATATGGCTACTATGTCCTGCCCTTCCTGATGGGCGACCGCTTTGCAGGACGCGTATGCCTGAAAGCGGATCGCCAAGCGGGCGTGCTGCGCGCCAACGCGGCTCATCTCGAACCCCACGCCGACGCAAAAGAAACAGCCGATGCCTTGAGTAACGAGTTGCTTTTGATGGCGACTTGGCTTGGTCTCAATGGCGTTGAAGTCGGAGCAAAAGGAAATCTCGCCCGTCATTTGAAGGCCGCCCTGTGATTCACATCGAAACCGATAGGCTAGTCCTGCGCCTTGTGCCGCTTGCCGGTCTGGCCAGCACGGCGGCCGGAAATATCAAGGCTACACGGGGTTTGGTTGGTGAAAAACTCCCCGAGGAGTGGTTCGATGATTCCTGGGTTTACAAATTGCGCTACGATCAGTGGCTCGCAGACCCCACCTATGCTCCCTGGTCCTTCCGTGCCATCGCATCAAAAGAAACCGGTGACATCATTGGCAGCATGAATTGCCATCACAAGCCCATGCCCTTTGTGCACAATGGCAAGGAAAGCTTGGCTACCGAAATGGGCTACACAATATTTGAACCATGGCGCAGGCAAGGCATTGCCTACGAAGCAATACTGGCTTTCATCGCTTGGGCCAAAACTGAAGGCCTTGAAAGCGTCATCCTCTCAATCCAGCCAGCGAATATCGCCTCCCTGGCACTCGCAACAAAATTGGGGGCTGTCCAGATTGGCTCACAAATCGACGAAAAAGATGGGCCGGAAGACATCTATCTTTTTAATTGCTGAGTTATGGCCTCTCCCGTGCAACGGGACCGTGCAATATTCACCCTCTCCTGTGCGGTACGCATGGGAGAGGGTGCCCGAAGGGCGGGTGAGGGCTCTTGGATGAAGCGGTAGATATTTGAAATTGTCATAGCGAAGAAGCCCTCATCCGGGCTTCGCCCACCTTCTCCCATCCTCCGGACGGGAGAAGGCCAATTTTGCAACAGTCCTCAAACGGGAGAAGATGTTTCCTTAATTTCCGCCGTGCTGTATCGGCCGCGCAATAGGGGGCAGCAATCCGCCCTTCACCAGATCATGGGTCACTTCTTCAATCGCCCCATGCAGCGTATCAACAAGAAAATCAGCCTCAACCATGCTGAGCGTAAGCGGTGGTGACATCACATCAAGATGACCCAGTGGCCGCACCAGCAGGCCGCGCTGTTCACACAGGCTCGAGATGCGCTTTGAAATATTGATCTCATCGGGCAGATGCGCTTTGGTTGCCTTGTCCGCAACGTATTCAACGCACATCATCAGGCGCTTTCCCCGCACATTACCGACAAGCCGCAAAGCCTCCAATTCCTTCAAGCGCTTTTCGAAATAGTCACCCACCACTTTCACATGGTCAAGCAGGCCTTCGCGCTCAATAATTTCGATATTTTTTAAGCCAACGGCACAGCACACGGGGTGGCCCGAATAGGTAAAGCCATGCGCAAACCACACATTGGGTCCGGGCCGGCTGATACTCTCATAAACCGCGTCGGAGAAAATCGTGGCGCCCAGCGGCAGATATCCAGAAGTCAGCCCCTTGGCCGACACGATGATATCGGGTTCAACCCCGAACACATCATAACTCGCAAACCAGTGGCCCAATCTGCCAAAGGCTGTCACCACTTCATCGGCGATGAACAAAATGCCATTCTCCCTCGCCACCTCCCACATGCGCTTGAAATAGCCGGGAGGAGGTGTCACCACGCCGCCTGAGCCCTGAATGGGTTCGGCTATGAAGGCTGCGATATTATGCGCGCCCACTTCCAGAATTTTCGCCTTGAATTCTTCCACCAGAAAATCCGTGAACTGATCTTCTGACATGCCCACTGGCCGTCGATAGGGATAGGGTGCCGAAAGATGGTGGATGAAATCCGAGAGATAGTGAAAATTCTCCGTGCGGTCACCATAGCGATTGCCAATGGAAATCGTAAGATAAGTCGAGCCATGGTAGGAATTGTGCCGCGAGATAATATGCTTGCGGCTGGGTTCGCCGCGCCGCGCGTGATAAAAGTGAGCAAGCCTGATCGCCGTATCGTTCGCACAGGAGCCGGACGTCGAATACGCCACATGATTGAGCGAACCCGGTGCAATCTCGGCAAGCTTGGCGGCAAGCTCGGCCGCGGGCGCATTGCTCATGTCCACAAAGGCATTGGCATAGGGCAGCAGCAGCGCCTGCTCGGCCATGGCTTCCGCCATTTCCTTGCGGCCATAGCCCACATTCACGCACCACATGCCGCCAAGTCCGTCGAGGTAGCGTTTGCCGTTCACATCCGTGATGTGGCTTCCTTCGCCTTCCACAATGAGGAGGGAGCCTTCTTTCTTGAAACTGTCAAAATGCGTCCAGGGATGCAGGAAATGATCGTGATCCTTCTGCCACAGGTCTTGCGCGTTGAAGCGGTTGCTGGCCGATTTGAGCATAACGGTCTCCTCTATTGAATGTACATTCAATACATATTAGCTCGGGGTTCAGGCCGAAGCCACCATCAAATGCCTGTAGCGCTTGATGAAGCTCTCCAGGGCATCCAGCAGCCGCTGGGTTTCGGGCTGTTTCACCATCAGGGAAAGCGCCATGAAGCCGCGTTCTGCAATATAAATGCCTCGATCCAGGAGATCGAGATAAAGCAGTCGTTTCAATCGTTTATCTCCCATTTCCGTATCTTCTGGTTTAACGATGGAGCCAGCGATGGGATGCAGCGTGAGCATCGATCCCATGCCCGTCGCCTGCATGGCAGCCTGATAGCCCATGCAGAGATCATTGATGTCGTGACGCAACTTCTCGCCTCGTTCATTGAGAGCGACACAGGCGTCCGGCGTGAAAATCTCCGTAAGCCCCGCATGGCCCGCCGTCATGGTGAGCGTATTGTTGTTGAAGGTGCCGGCATGGGGCAATGCGTTGGGCTGCGACGGATTGAACTGCTCCATGACAGCGCGCTTGCCGCCAAAGGCCCCAAAACTCATGCCGCCGCCGATATATTTCCCAAGCGTCTTGAGATCGGGCTGAATGCCATATCGCGCAGAAAGCCCATTGGGATGCAACCGTGACGACATCACCTCATCGAAGATCAAAACGATCCCCCGTCTGGCCGTTTCCTCCCGCAGCATCGTAAGGAACTCCAACGTTGCCGGCAAACACCCGCCGCCGCCCAGCATGGGCTCCAGAATAACCGCGGCCAATTCATCCGCATGCTGAACAATGAGCGCGCGGGTTTTCTCAATGTCATTGAAGTGCGCCAGCACGCAGTCGAAAGGTGCATTCACCGGCGAGGCGCCATGCGTGAAATAGAGGGTGCCCCCATGATAGCCGCCTTCCATCGGCATGATTTTTTTACGCCCCGTGAAGCAGCGCGCCGCCGCCAGCGCCATCATGTTGGCTTCCGTGCCCGAATTGGTGAAGCGCACCAGGTCGAGATGAAAGCGCTCGGTCACCGCTTCGGCAAAAATCACTTCGCGGGAATGATGGGCACCGAGATTGAGGCCCTGTGCCAAAGCATCGGCAACCGCTTTATGAATGCGCGGATGCGAATGGCCATAGATGCCTGCCGAATACTCCCCCACCAAATCGAGATAGGAATGCCCATCAACATCCCAGATCGTTGCCCCGTCCGCCCGCTCCGCCCGAATGGGAAAAGGCGCAGAAAACAGTACCGTGCGTGTATTGCCACCGGGCATCACGGCCTTCGCCCGCTCATGCAGCGCCTGGGTCTTGGGCCGCTTGGCCACAAAATTGGCAATTGCTTCATCAACGGCTATATCAAGCGCAGTCATGGCAAGGTCCCCAAAAAGCTCAAAGGAAACAACCTACACTTTCCAGCCAAATTGGCGAGGGCGGCTTGCAGTATTGGTTTTTTTGGCTTCAGCTGCGATCACTTGTGATCGTGGGTAGCGCCACTTATCCCCCGGTCCCTGACAACCGTGACCGTGCACGGCGCTTCTGCGGCAACCCGGCCGGAAACGCTGCCAAGAATTTTCCGCATCGTTGAATTGGTCCTTGCCCCCATGATAATTTGATCGACATTGTTCACGCGGGCAAATTCCAGAATCGCTTCGGCGGGGTCAATGGCTTCAAGCACATGGAACGTGGCTTTGCCATTGCCAAGCCCAAGAGGATGCACCCAGTCCTTCAATTTGACCAGGTAATTCAAATGCTTGTTGTTGCCTTCTGCATCAAGGCTTGAATCAAGGGTAATTCTGGCGAGTTTAAGGACGTTGACGCACGCAAGTCTCGTGTTTTGCGTGCGCTCAAGAATTTGCGCAATAGTTTGCCGGAGCGGTTTTGCAAGGTCCTCTTGGCCGTTGCTGAGATCAATCGCCACCATGACGATGGGCACGCTTGCTGAACCCATCGCTGCTTCGGGGGGACGCTCAATCATCGCCGATTCCGCTTCAGACTTGCGTTTCAATACGGCGAAAAAGGAATCTTGCTTGATTTTCCGCGATCGCTCCGTGAGTTCGACCTGCGCTGGATTTTTGAGGTCAAAGGCAAGATGAGATGCGGTTTGCGGCCGCCGTGCCGCGTTCACCTCGAGGCAACGCAGCACGATTTCCTGAAACCATAATGGTGTGTCGGGCCTGAGTTTCAGGAGCGGCACGGGATCGCGCCACAGGCGCCGCTTGAGGCCCTTCAGCCTTTGCGGATCGCCAAACGGGCGGATTCCGCTTGCAAAGAAATACATGAGTACGCCCAGGGCAAAAAGATCGCTCCGCGGGTCATTGCGCACACCAAGAACCTGCTCCGGCGCCATGTAAGGCGCCGTGCCATAGGGTAAGCGAAACTCTTCAGCCATCAGATCTGGCAGCTCGCGGTGGCGCGACAGGCCAAAGTCAATCAGGACGG
>JAHFPK010000222.1 GCA_023266715.1 Hyphomicrobiales bacterium
CAATGCACCGTGTAGGAACTTCCCCACAACCATTGCAAAAAGTCATCGAAGCTGAAAGGCATGCCGCGTCCCGATCAAAAAGCCCCGGCAACGCCATAGCATGATTTCGCCTTGCGGCAAATTGTGGCTGTGTCAGTGCGCCACGACGGGCGGGCCATCCTCGAAGAGATCGGGATGCCTCGCCATGAAGGCGCGCCCAGCGCTGCAAAACAGCCGCGCGGTCGTTTGCGCAATCACGACCTGCCCGTCCGGCAGCGTGAGGCGAATTGCCACGCTCGGCTTGCCGCTCGCCATGCCGCCCTTGAGCAGCGCGACCTCCATGCCTTCCTGCGCCTCGACATAATTCTTGATCGCCAGATCAGGCCAGCAGCCGTCGCCGTCGAGAATAATTTTCATCGGTATCATGTGCCAACCTTTTCCTTCGAACCATCCCAGAAAAATTCACCGTTCATGCCGACCGGGAAATGAGCATGACAATGGGCGCAATAGGTGCCCGAATAAAAAAACGGATCACGCGCATAGGTCTCGGCGATGGTGCGCCCCATCTTGGTGACCACGCCGCATTTGATGTGGACATAGGTGTCACGGTATGGTCGCACGAAGCCCTTGGCGCGCTCTTCATCAGCCAAGACCACGTAGCCTTTCTGCATGCCAGTCTCCGGCACGATCATGCGGTGCTCGGGATAGACCTGCGTGCCATCGGAGAGCGTCACGCGCGGCGGATCGCCCTCGGTAAGAATTTCCTTTGCCCGTTCCATGATCTTGTCGAACACCGGGGCACCTTCATCATGCCAGCGTTGCCTGTCGGCCTCGGTCGGCCCCAATCGCTTGTCCTTGCTCATGCGTCACCTCTCGCCATGCGTTTCTGGAAATGCCCAATCGTCTCTTTCGGATCAGCGAGCACGCAGTCGGGGCACTGCGTCTTGCTCGCCCGATGTTTGTTGCGGTTGCAGCCCTTGCCTTCGCCACGGCAGCCATAGAGATTGTGACCGCCTTTGCCGTCCTTCACCATGATCAATTGCAAATCTGGCTTGCTCATCACAGACCCCTGTAGGGATACGGGAACAAACATTCCGGGCAGATGATGCCGTTGAACAGCGTCAGCGTGACAACAACCCAACAGGCGGTGATCAAGGCCGACGCCTTCATCAAATCCCAATCGTCATGTCTCCACCACGTCAACACCGTGATGCCGAGAAGGAAGAGGCTCATCCCCACCGACGCGACAAGCACCGCAATCGTCACCACGTTCGAAAAAAGTTGCTCGATCATCCGATCCTCCTGACTGCATATCGTGAAGTCACCACCTTAAACCCATCTGAAAATTCCACCAACACATTGTTGAGTTTTCCCGTGCAGATGATGCGGCATGCTTGGCCATGCCGCTCCGGCAACTTGCTGCGCCAACGCCAGCGATGGGTCAATTTGTCGGCTTTGCGTTGTTGAACGTCCCGGTCATGTACTTCGCAGCGGCCCATGCCGCGTTGATGAAACGCCCGCGATCCTCGGGCGGGAAGTGCGCCATGCACTCCTTCGCCGTTTGGTTCGGTGGCCGCACCACGCCGATCACCGCCTCGGCGATGAGCAGAGCCAGTTCATCGGGATCGACTTCTGCAATAAATTTATTCACCATTGTTGCTGTCCAAAAATTCTTTGATCTCGTTGAACTCGGCATAGAAGCGCTTGAGGTATTCGCGCTGTTCTTTTTCCTCGGCGACAGCCTCATCCCAAATATCCTTGTCGATGCGCTGCTTGATCTCGGCCTCGACCAGCCGGGCGATCACTTCGGGTTCGAGTGCATCAAGCTCCCACGATTGCTCGCCATAGTTGGCGATGTAATCGTCCGATCTGCTGTCGGTGATCTTGGCCGGGTTCGGCGGCGGATTGTAGCGCTCGACCTGATCCATGTTGAGGGCGATGCGCACGATCTCCAAATCATCGGTCCCGGCAAACATGCGCAGGCGGTCGATGTTGTCGCGCGTCATGTCGATGCCGGAAGGGTCATGATCGCCAAGGTGGATGAGCACGCATTTCTTGCCAGCGTCGAACTGTTGCGCGAAACGCTCTCCGGCGCGCCACATCGCCGATGCCGAGAGATAGCCCTTGCAACTCATGTGAGGCACGCGCCAGCGCCCGCACGGACGCTCCAACACATTCCCCAATGCTTCCTTCTCGACCCACGCCTCGACATAGACAGGCTGCCGCGCCCACGTGTCCACCGTGTAATGGTGCTCAAGGCCGTTGAAGACCTCCTGCATGTCCTCATTGGAATAGGTGCCGTGATGCTCGCGGCCACGATCCTCGATGCCATCCCACGGCAGCAGCCCGGCCATGCGGCCATCGTTCACCGCGCTGCCGAGGTTCTTGTAACTGCGTTCGGTGTTTTCGATCAGGCCGCGCGCCACGAATTGATAGTAAAGCTGGCGCAGAGTGAGCACGTAGCCCTTGGCATTGTATTCCTTGATGATGGCATTCGCCTTGGTGATGGTGCTGGCAACGCCCGGCGAAAACTTTTTGGTCTGGTAAGTGATGTATCTCATCGAGATGTTCCCTTTTCAAAATTCAAATTATTTGACGGGTGGTGTGTTGATCAACTCCACCACGCCCTTGGCGTATTGGACCCACATGCACCAACTCGGCATGCCAGCCATGTAATGATTGCCAGTGATCGGCCTGTCGGGATCATGGCCGGGATTGGCGCTCTTCTCCATGGCGCGGGCGACAAGTTCGACCGCGCTGCCGCCGCGCATGGTGTTGAGAGCCACGCGGGCGAAGACCTTGAAACCGTCACTCTCCGGCTGGCCGCATGACCTGATCGCCTGCGATGCGCGGGCAATGTCGGTGTCAGTCCAATCGAAGAATGCTTCCGGCCCGGCCCAATTCTTCGGCGGCTGCGGCGCGTGACGATTAAACCAGCCCATCACATCACCTCCCCAAAGCGTTTCTTTTTCGCCTGCTTCGCCCTGATGTCATCGATCTTGCCGATGATGCGGGAGAGTTCCATTTCGCCCGCAGCGTTCATGTCGAAGTTTTGCGCTTCGCACAAAAGCGCGAGGCACACAATCACGCCGCCAGCCTCTTGTGCGCTGTCACCTGCCGGACGGTCGAAAACATAATCGACCAATTGGTGCGCCTCTGCGCGGCTTGCGCCGCACGACTGCACGAGTTCAAGCGCCTCTTCGAGGAAGCGCTGGTTGCGCTCCACCTTGTCCGCCGCGCCGCCGATGCCGAAGCACATGAGCGCCCAATCCCAAACGCGGCCCTGAAACTGTCGGCCAAGATCAACTGTCCTTACCATCATTCAATCTCCTTCATGCTGCGGTGCCAATCGCTGATCGAGCGCGACCACACCTTCCCGTTTTCGCCGCGATAGGAAACACGCGGCGGGTATTTCATTTCCTCATTGCTGCCGAGGTTCGTGAAGTCATAAGGCACATAGACGCCATTCGAGTGCTGCCATCTCGTGCCAAGCACGATGCCCATTGTCTGATCGAGATTGTACGGCGGTGGCGGATCAACGCGCGCCTTCAAGGCGAGCACTTCCTTTTCCAATTCGAAGATGCGGTTGCCGCGCGCTGCCAGTTCGATGGTCAGGTTCTCAAGTGTGATGTGGGCTTTCGGTTGCTTCATGGTGCTGGCTCCCAATTTCTCCAAAGCTGTTTCTCATAACGCGAACTCGGAATGTTGTGATGATCGAGCCGCCGCGCCCATATGCGCGGGCGGGCGGTCAGCCATTGGTGATCGATGTCGATGTTGTCCACGATCACCTTGGTGACGATCCACACCGGGCGCTTCGCCCTCACCTGTGCCGTGTTGGTGCGGATCACGCGCATGCCCGGCGCGCAATGATACTTCTGACAGAGCCACGCGCGCAATTCGAACTCTGCCTTCTCGACCGCATCGCGCGCCAGCATCAGTTGCGTTGCCGCCGCGTGAACTTGCTGATCGATGTCGCTCATCATTTCACCTTGTAAATTTCAAATGCGGTGCCGAGTGCCAGCGCCATCAGGCCGAGCCAGATGCAGACGCCGAAGAAAATCTTGTGCTCGATTTTCAGGTTTGTGATCCAGTGGATGATGTCGGCATCGCTGCGGACGCCAGCCATGTGCGCCGAAATCATCGGCGTGAGGATGCAAAGCGCAGCAAGCAGGAAGAGCGGCCCGGTCATGATATTCCCCCGGCGCGCTCGATGGCCTGCCGTTTCAACTTGTCCCAAAACCAGTGACGCGCCCGGCGCTGCCTGCGCTTGGCGCGGAAGTATATCCGCCGCGTCTCTCTGTCGGTGGCGCGCCAGTGATCACTGCAAATCCATTCTATGTCGCTGGCCTTCATGACATTGAAGGTCCGCGTGCGGCGGCAGAATGGTACTAAACATGCAATCCTCATTTTTCTGTACCCTCCGGGGCAGGACTTTGCGTTTCCGCTCCGGGCTGTTCTGGCGGCGGCGGATTTTGCACCAAGCGCCTCACGATCTGGATTGGCTCATCATCCTTGATGAGATCGAGCGCCGCGCTGAAAGGCGTGCATGCTTCGCCCATCTCGCCGCGCGAGAAGGCTTCGCGCAGCGTCTCCACGGTGCAGCCGTGCTGCAACGCGAGGCTGATGGCGATGGCACCATCTCGCAAAAAGGATTTGATGTCGGTGCCCACCTTGCCGCTGTCGAGGAAGAGTTCGCCCGGCCTGCCATCATCATAATAACCGATGGTGACGAAGTGGCGTGAACCGCCAGAACCGAAATCGAATTTCAGTGTTTGGCTGAACCTGCGCTCCGGCAATTTCTCGCGGCGCGCCTGTGCAGCACGCAGCGCAGCGGCCACGGCCTTGGTCTGCCCGACACGTTCGCCGCCAGCGCAAAGCTGGTCGGCGATCTCGTCTGCCCAATTGGTCATGACAGCACCGCCCGCAATTGCCCGATGGACAAGGCGATGTTGGCATAGTTGAGCACGACCCAAAACAAATTCAGCGTGACAAACGCCCAGCGTTTGGCGTGCCAATTGACGATGACCT